>JALSLF010000183.1 GCA_026988445.1 Bacteroidales bacterium | reverse complement strand
TTTTTATTTTTTTCCGTTCCTTCCAACATAGGAACAAAGCGAAAATTGCCAAATTGTTCTTCTATAAATTCATTTTCACCGGTTTTGTTAATTTTATACATTATTTGTTTATCGTTTTCACCAACCGGAATAACCAAAATACCACCTATTTTTAGTTGTGTTTTAAGTGCATCGGGTACATAAGGTGCTCCGGCAGTAACAATAATACCGTCAAAAGGTCCATAAGCAGCTTTTCCTTTATAACCATCGCCGTAAAAAAATTGTGCTTTATAATTTAATGATTTTAGCAAAACCTGCGCATCGAGATAGAGTTGTTTTTGTCGCTCAATAGTGTAAACACGTGCACCGAGTTCTAATAATACCGCTGTTTGGTAACCCGAACCCGTACCTACTTCCAAAATTTTAGCTCCTTTTTTTACTTCCAACAATTGTGTTTGAAAAGCTACGGTATAAGGTTGCGAAATGGTTTGCTCTGCAGCAATGGGAAAAGCCTTATTTTGATATGCTAATTTATCCAATCCTATATCCATAAAAAAATGGCGTGGGATTTTCATCATTGCTTGCAGTACTTTTTTATCTTTAATACCTGATTTATGTAATTCTTCTATTAATTTTTTTCTTTGTCCTTTGTGCTTATATGTATCTTGATACATTATCTGTTTAAATGCTTTTTTATAAAAATATTTTTATTTTATTATTCACTCATTCACTCATTCCTTCATTCACTCATTTTCTAATATTGTATCATTAATCAGCCTAAAATCATACCCACAATAGTTGCCGAAAGTAAAGAAGCCAAAGTACCTGCTAATAATGCTTTTACGCCCAGCTCGGTAAGTAATATTTTTTTTCCCGGTGCTAAAGCACCGATACCACCTATCTGAATACCGATAGATGCTACATTGGCAAACCCGCAAAGCATATAAGTTGCCATAATAACCGATTTTTGCTCAACAAAAGCACCGGCAGCTTTTAAATCGCCAAGACTTACATAACCAATAAATTCAGTCATAATCAGTTTTTCGCCCAAAACACGCCCCACAAGGGTAATATCTTCTTTGGCTACACCCAACAGCCACATGAGCGGTGCAAAAGTATATCCTAAAATAAATTGTAATGAAAGCTCTTTATATTGTCCTCCGGTAAAGTTCGCAATTACGGCATTCAAATGTGTCCAATCGCCTATTTTAAAAAATACATAATTGAATAAAGCAATAAACGATATAAAAACCAGCAACATTGCCGCAACATTTACCGCTAAACGCAAACCTTCGCCGGTTCCGTTTGATATAGCATCTAAAACATTTTTTCCGATTTTTTCCGAAGAAACTTTAACATCCATATCTACTTTTTCGGTTTGCGGAATTAATATTTTTGAAATTACCACCACTCCGGGTGCAGCCATAACCGAAGCCGCTAACAAATGTTTTGCAAAAATCAAGCGTTGAACGGGGTCAGTACCTCCAAGCACACCTATATAAACCGCTAAAACACCTCCTGCTAAGGTTGCCATTCCTCCAGCCATTACCAGTAGCATTTCCGATCGGTTCATTTTTTCGAGATAGGCTTTAATCATTAATGGCGATTCGGTTTGTCCGAGAAAAATATTTCCGGCTACGGAAAGGCTTTCAGCACCGGATAGACGCATCAATTTGGTCATTACCCAAGCCATTCCGTAAACTACTTTTTGAATAATTCCGTAATAAAATAAAACACTGGTTAATGCAGAGAAAAATATAATGGTGGGCAAAATAGTTATGGCAAAGTTCATTAAGGGCGCATCAATTTCACCACTGATAAACGATTTGAATAAAAATTCGGTGCCTGCCATGGTAAAATCCAATATTTTAACAAAAAGTTTACCTACAAACTCAAAAAATTCTTGAACAGGCGGAACTAATAAAACTCCCAAAGCCAAAAGTAGTTGAATAGTGAGTCCAATAAAAACCACTTTCCAAGAGATGGCTTTTCGGTTGGCACTAAACAGCCAAGCAATAAAAATTAAAACAGCCATTCCCAGCAATCCGCGTAACAAGCTGTTAAGGCTAAATCCGCCAGAGACTAATGAAACAACTTTTTTTTCTTTTGTTTTATCAGACTTAACAATTATTTCAGGGGTATTTTTTTTAATGTATGAAAATATAATCCCGTTTTCTTTAAAACTTAAACTGTCCGTATTGCATTTTACAATATTATATATTCTGGTAATTTGATTTCCGTTACTATCTGCTTGATAGTGAAAAATCAAATTTCCATCAACAAACTCCCAATTTCCTGATGCCTTAATATTTTCTTTTTTTAGTTCGTAGCTGAAATTTCCTAAGGAATCAATTTTTAAATAATCGTTTTCGCTAACTTGCTTTAAAGGAGTACCGTTTTCATTGCTAATCGAAAAAGGTTTCCATTCTGATTTAAGTAAAGATAAGGTATCTTTTTGCGCATAAATGCCGGTTTGAAAGAAAACAAAAAATAATAAAACAGGCAATAATAAAAAACTTCTCATACGATTTTGGTTTTAATTTAAAAGCTATAATATTAGGTTAATATGCCGGTTTAATTGTAATAATTGTAAAATAGCAAATTTATCAACTTTGTTGGGGGACTTAGCGATATGCCTAATTTTTGCAAATTGAGCTAATCACCCTATTTTAAACCAAGCTATTTATTCAAAAGTAGAGGCAGGTAGCCCGAGATTTTTGAATAAATATCGGGCTAAATTAAGTTAAATACCTTAAAATTGAAAAATTATTTTTCTCTACTGTTTATTTCATCGCGGATTTTTGAAGCAAGCTCATATTTTTCTTGATTTACAGCATCTTTGAGCATTTTTTTAAGTTCCGTAAGAGATTTTCTGCTTAGGATAAGTTCAAAATCGTCATCTTCAGATGTACTGCTTTGCATGGTATATTCTTCTTTTTTTTCTTCTTGTGTAGAAATGCCTGCAATTTTCAGTACTTCTTCATTAACATATATCGGGCACTTAAATCGTACGGCAAGAGCAACAGCATCAGAAGTTCTGGAATCTATTTTTATACGGTTTGCAAAATTTTCACAGATTAGCTCTGCATAAAAAATACCTTCTTCTAATTTTGTTATAACTACTTCTTGAAGTGTAATATTAAAAGCCGAAGCAAAATTAATAAATAAATCATGCGTTAAGGGACGTGGAGGTTGCATCCTTTCCTGACCAATAGCAATTGCTTGTGCTTCGGCAGCACCAATAACAATTGGGAGTTTCCGGTCGCC
>JALSLF010000182.1 GCA_026988445.1 Bacteroidales bacterium | reverse complement strand
GATTTATCAGCGGTTAAAACTATTTTCTTTTTCCGCTGATATTTTTTTATATTGCAAAAAAAAGTATTCACAAAAATGAGTAAAGAAAATAAAAAAATAATTCAAGAAGCTATTGATTTAATTAACCAGCGCAACAAACATCTTGATAAAAATATACGCAACGAAAAGTTTAAAAAAATGGCTCAAACGCCTTATTACTTTTATCGGGGTACTAATTTTCTGTTTTGGAACCATATTGTTAAAAACAAACTAATAGAGCAACTAAACAACAAAGAAACCCAAACATGGATACAAGCAGATTTACATGCCTACAATTACGGGATTTATGATAATGAAAAAGGCGAACTCGTTTACGGATTAAATGATTTTGATGAATCTTGTTTGGGCGATTTTCGTTTTGACCTCTGGCGAATGGCTGCGAGTATGATACTCATTGCTTATGAAAACGGATTTACGGATAAATTAATAATTCGCAGTTTTACGGATGCTTTTGTAAACGGATATTTAAGTGTAATTGATAATTACCGGTTAAACGGGAATGAGATTTTATATCATGTAACAAAAGAAAATGCATTTGGTAAGCTTGACGAAGTTTTGGAACAAACTGAAAAAAAAGAAAGTCGGAAAGAAATGCTTAAAAAATGGACAAAACATGAAAACGAAAATCTACAATTCGACCTTTCTTACACTAAACTTGCAGGAATATCCGAAGAAAAAAAAGAAGAAATAAAAAAAGCAATGATTGAATATCAAAATACTTTAAATAAACATAATTTTCCCGATAATTATTTTGAAGTTATTGATGTTGCACAACGAATTTCATCAGGGACAGGCTCATACGGTACTCCAAGATATTATATTTTAATTCAAGGCACCGGCGGAAAGCATGAACAGCGAATTCTTGATGCAAAATTTCAGTACAAACCATGCGCTTATGATTTTCTTGGTAAAGAGTATCAACAAGTGCATGATGCAAGATTTGTTAATGAGGGACAAAGACATAAAGAGGCTTATTTAGCTCTGAGTGCAAAAAATGACCCGCATTTGGGTTGGATAAAACTTTCCGAAGGTGTTTTTTCTATGAGAGAGCGTTCGCCTTTTAAATCATATTTCCCAACAGAATTATTAAATACCGAAAAACGTTTTACGAAACTAGCCCTACAATGGGGCAGTATTTTAGCCCAAGCTCATATTAAAGGCAAAGCAGAATTTGCATTATCTAAAGAATTAGGACAAGCTATAAAATCAAAAAATAAATTTTCAGAAGAACTTTACAATACAGCTTTTCAATTTGCAAATTATAACAATATTGTTTACAAGGGCTTTTTAAACAAGTTTTTTTTAGATGAATAAAACCTAAATTGAGCGATTATATACCTTGAAAATCACTCAATTCAGGTAAAAACACGAATTGTAAAAATTTTTCTCAATAGATTCTTGTTGTTAAAGAGATACCACAGGCTTATTTTATTTTCCAATCCTGCCACATATCTCTAATAGCAATACTTTCAACGATTCTTGGTATTTGATGAAAACCTAATTCAATAGCTTTTGTACTTACATCAGTTTTAATCAAATCAGACAGTTTTCGAAGACTTATATTACCTCTTGATTTTTTAAGTTCTTTCAAAAAATAATAGGTAAACAAACCATGATGTTTTTCATCGTAGATATTGGAAGCATGTTCTTCGGAAACCGCCATAAAAACAATAGTGTTTCCTGAAAGAACTTCTTTTCGCGGAATAATTGTAGGTGCATCAGGTCCTCTAAGTCCTGTTTTTCGGCTTCTGTTATTAAAAGATGCGTCT
The DNA here is from genome assembly GCA_026988445.1 of Bacteroidales bacterium. Lineage (GTDB taxonomy): Bacteria > Bacteroidota > Bacteroidia > Bacteroidales > NBLH01 > NBLH01. The sequence continues at coordinate 1,438 of JALSLF010000182.1, read as the reverse complement.
ATTACAACAATATTTTTTGAAGAACGGCTTTCCCAAATTTTCTTATATAAGAACTCTATTGAAATAGCTTCTTTAATTTTATCAGGCGTTATATCTACCGGCATCATATAAGGAGCTTTTGTTTGCGGATCAGCTAAGCCCTGCCCTGCATAATAAAATAGCAATTCAGCTTGTGCATTGTCTTTTTCTTTACTTACTTGCCGTGATATATTGATAAGATTTTCCAGCATTTCCTTTTTTGTGGCATCCAACAACAATACAACATTTTGTTCAGAAACACCTAAAACCTTAACTACATATTCTTTAAAGCTTATTGCATCGTTTCGTGCATAAGGCACATTAAAGTTTTTACTTAAACCGGTTTTTTCATTAGCATAACCTTCGTTACCAATAATTAATGCATATTTGACCGGATTAGATTTTCCTGAATAAGGAATATTTTGGTCAACATCAGATAAAAAACGGTATTTCTCGTTCGCATAGTTAAAACTACATGTCTTTACCGCTACTTTTATTTCGGGAACAGGGTTATTAAATTCTGCTTTTATATTAACCGTAAACTCACAATTTCCGGTTTCAATACCTTTTAATGCTTTTATAGGAATCCTGACGTTTCCCTCACCATTTACAGGTATTCTTCCAACTTTAATCCTCTCAGGCAATTCTACATGCTCACTATTACTACGAATATATGCATAGAAATTCATAGCCGGCGCAGGTCCGTAATTTTTCAATTTCAAGTTAAGATATCCTTTTTCAAATGCATCCAAACAATGATTTTGGTCTAAATCTTCATAAAACATAGAATTTTCTACTAATTGCAGATTTGTCAGATAAGTATTTACAAATATCCCGGCACTTAAACTAGATGTAACTTTAAAATTTGGAACATCCGGCGTTTCCTTAATCGGATAATGTTTTTCCCATTTCTTTTTAATCTGTTTAGTTCTTTTTACCAAGCCAATATAATCAATCAGCCAAACCACACCCGCTGCACCTAAAAAAATATATGACATTGTATTGTTTGTAACCGATTTATTGTAATAATCATCTTTTAAAGCTATTGTTTCCGCACCCAAGTAATTATTATAATTATTATAGCTTGAATTATTCATATAAAAAGAAGCACCTAAAAAACCATAACCCAAAACTCCGTAAATCCAATACGGTTTACGCGGTTTAATCTGATAATCGCCCCAACCCGGAAAAACCGTAGATAAAATAAACGGATTGTCTAAATAAAATCCATTCTGAACTGATGCCGAAACTTTTATCCGCAAAGTATCAATAAGGTTTATTTTATCCTTATACACATCCCATACAGCAATTTTTTCTTCCTCAGGATGGTCGATAAACCTATTTACCGATCCCGTCCATGAAAAAGCTTTTATGCTATCATTTTTTGAGTTAAACACGTTGACCCATACACGAACTTTAT
>JALSLF010000181.1 GCA_026988445.1 Bacteroidales bacterium | reverse complement strand
GTAATCTGATCAGCGGGGAGCGGATACAAGTACTTTCTATCGTTCCAGGGAGTTCGTCTGTCAGATGCAGCTTGTGCATATATATAACCATCCGGTGTTTTTATAACATTTATTGATTGTTCAAAAAAAGATATTGAGAAAATTTGGAGTGGAAATTTTTTAAGGGTATTTAAACAAGTTCAAAAATATGCGTTAGAAAAATAGTTGCGGATTTAGGGTTTCTAAAAAAAACAGAACCTGCATCATTAATTGTGCAGAATTCTGTTTTATTAAAAAGCTAAGTGCTTAATTTTTTAATTTGCGGGCAACCAAGTTTGTGATCTACCTATTAATGACCAACCAATGTATCCGCGAACTTGTAAATTTTTACCTTCACGCCACATTTTACAGTCATATACTTTTCCGTTTGCAGGGTCTAAAATATCACCTTCGTCCCATTCGTTGTCTTCAACCTTCTCCATTTTGCGGATAATTGTCATTCCCACAATGGGTTTTTTATAACGAGGGTCGTCTTCGTCGCATTCGTCGCAAACATCATTTTGTTTGGTTTCATCAAAAAGCTTAATAATTTTTCCGTAGTATAAACCGTCTTTAGCTTTCCAAATTTCTACAATTGATTTAGCTTCACCGGTTTCATCATCAATGGTTTTCCATTTTCCTTCAATTTGACTGAATGCAACGGTACTCATCATTAGAAATACAAAGAGCATTAAACTACTAATAAATAAATTTTTCATTGTTTTTTGCATAATTAAAGCGTTTTAGGTTGTTAATAATGGCGACAAATTAATTTATTTTCTTCATTATTCCAAATTTGAATTTGATTTTCGGCTTTTATCACTTGTTAAACTCTTTCTGTAAAAGCCTTGAAAACATAAATTAAATATATAGTTTTGTGAAAAAAACTATGAAAAGAATATTTTTCTCACTTATATTGATTATTTTTATTTTATCGTCTTGTTTGAATGATGTCAAAAAAAAGAATAATACCGTAACTGTTGCAGCAGCAGCAAATTTACGTTATGTTTTAGAAAATATTAATAAAACTTTTGAAAAAAAAACAGGTATTAAAATTGAAATGACCACTGCAAGTTCCGGTAAACTGACTGCTCAAATTCAGAATGCTGCCCCTTACGAAATTTTTATTTCGGCTAATAAAAAATATCCGGATTATTTATACAAAAACGGATTTGTATTAAATGAAGCTAAAAAAATATGTAATGGAGTATTGGTGTTGTGGACTACAAAAGATATTGAATTAAATCGAAATTTAAAAGAGCTTTGTGACTTAAACATTGAAGCACTTGCTATAGCAAATCCGCAAAATGCTCCTTTTGGTAAAGCTGCTATTGAGACTTTAAAATCCTTAAATATTTATAAATGTTTTGAACAAAAAATTATTTACACCGAAAATGTTTCACAAATTAGCCAATATATCGTAAATAAAAATGCAGATATTGGTTTTACCAGTAAATCTATTGTTTTAAGTAAGCAGCTTATAAATAAAGGTAAATGGATTGAATTGCCGGATACACTTTATCAAACGATAAGTGAATATGCCATTTTAACTAAAAATGCTGAAAATAATGAAAATGCAAAAAAATATTACCTTTTTTTATTTAGCAAGGATGCACAAAATATTTTCGAAAGAGGTGGGTATAAAATAATGAAAGATTAGTCCTTAACGTTTAATTGTTTATTTTTTACGATGTATGTATCAATCATTCAGGTCCTTATGTAAGTAATTTTTTGATTTACTGAATTTATAATCGCTCAATTTAGGGAATATACACTTTATTATTTTGTTTAAGCTAAATATTTAATCTCAAATGCTATGAACAAACTTCAAGGCACCATAAAAAATATTCAAACGCACGAGGGAATATCGTTAATTGATATTTCCATAGGCGATGATGAGTTTAGCTCATTGATTATTAACTCAAAAAATACCGATGAATATATTCGCGAAGGGAATTCGGTAAATTTATTGTTTAAAGAAACCGAAGTTTCGGTCAAAAATTATCATCCCGAATTTAATAAAAAACGAAAGAATAAAATAGTAACTACTGTAAAAAACATAAGAGTGGGCACAATTTTAAGCGAAATAAGCTTTATTTATAATCATCAAACTATTACAGCTATTGTCTTAACTCGTCTTTTTAATGAATTAAATTTGCAGGTAAAGGATAAGGCGATTGTAATTCTACGTACCCAAGAAATTCTTTTAAGTAAAACTGAATAATTGATAAAAAATGCTTATTACAAAGTAAAATTATATACTTTTGCCCCCGAAACAAACAAACATCCAAATTTTACCTTCCTAAAAAGCAAATACGGAACCTAATTTGTTATATAATATTTTTTGAAAAATTTAAAAGAGAATACTCTTTTTTATAAATTGACTTTTTTAAGAAATAGTACTTTAAATCCACAGCTATGCTCGTAGCAGAAAGTTAAAAATTTGCTCGCCGGCAGTCGGGCATGATTTTGGTTTAGTCGTAGAAGTTAGTTGCAGATTTAAGGTAGTATATAAAATTTTATTTTCGGTGCTTTTTTTTAAATTTGCACGGGCTGAATGAATACAAAGAGAGGAGATGCAGAAATCAAAAACAAATACTGATGCTGAAATATGCAAGGATGCGGAACTTAATCAAAAAAAGTATTTAAAAAATCAAAAACGATTGCGTAAAATACTTGATTTAGTGCCTCACATGATTTTCTTAAAAGATAAAAATGGTAAAATTCTGATGGCAAATCAGGCTTGCGCCGATTTTTATAATACCACAGCAAAAAAGCTGGTTTATTCGAACATTAAAGAATATCATACCCAAAAAAAAGAACTTGAGAAAATTCTTGAAGCAGATAAGTTTGTTATTGAGAACAAACAAAATATTGAGTTCGAAGAGCTTGTTCTTACCGATTATTCAGGGAATAAAAAAATTTTTAAAACTACCAAAATCCCTTTTACCGACCCGTTAAATTATGAAACCGGTGCTCTTGGCATTTCCATAGATATTACCGAACAAAAGCAAGTAGAAAAACAAAAGCAGGAAATGCAGGAGAAATATCGTTTAATTGTAGAAAGAGGAAATGATGGTATTATTATTCTCCAAAACGATATTATTGTTTACTCCAATAAGCAAGCAGCAAAAATTTTTGGTCAGCCAATGCAGAATTTTGTTCAAAAAAACATTGCTGATTTTATAGGACGCTCTGAATTAAAGCGACTTACACAAAATTATTTTAAT
>JALSLF010000180.1 GCA_026988445.1 Bacteroidales bacterium | reverse complement strand
GGTACCTGAATTAAAAACACCGTCCCAATCAAAAATAAAGGCTTTTATATTGTTTAGTTTTTCTTTTATATAAGAAAGAGAAGAAATAAATTCTCCTCCTTGATTTTTAAATGAAATTTCTATATTGCGCATAAATGAATTTTATTTATTTATCAAGTTTCACAAACTCATTTTTTTCGGCATCATATTTTAAGTGGTTTTCTTTTAAACTTTGTTTAAAAATCTCGGTGTTTAATTTACCGGTGCGCCACAGATGTAACTCTTCCATAAGCTCATTGATTTTAAACAATAATTTTTCATTTTGTTCATTATCAATGCTTTCATTCTCTTTCTGGCTGTTAATTCTACTGTCTTGAATTAAACTGCCTAATCCGCCTTTAAAACTTTTTTTTGCCATTATAATTGTTGTTGGTCTTTATTATCCACACTTATTCTCGCTTTCCTGAACTTCTTATACTTAATTTTTAGTAACTTAGACCCGGCCTTGAAAGCAATCTTAGCCTTCTTGTCGTACTAAAATTTCTTTACATAATTTTAAATAATCTTCGGCTCCGTACGATTTTTCATTATACCTGAAAATATCCATTCCCATACTCGGAGCTTCTGCCAATGCAATATTATCTCTAATTTTAGTATCAAAAACTTTATCTTGAAAGTAGGTATTAATGGTATCTACCACATCACGATGCAAAATTTTACGTTTATCGTATTGGGTAACAAAAACACCGGTAATTTCTAATTTCCGGTTTAAACGTTTCCGTACTTTATCTTTTACTTCTATTATTTTTGTTAAACCTTTAATAGCCAGATAATGAGGCTGTAATGGAATGTATAACTCATCGGCAGCGGTTAAGGCATTAATCGTAAGCAATCCCAAACTCGGCGGACAATCTATCAATACATAATCGTAATTATCACGAATCGGGTCTAATAATTCGGTAAAAATATATTCTCGACCGGCTTCGGAGCTTAATTCCATTTCTGCCCCTGAAAGGTCTAATGTTGAAGCGATTATATCTAAATTATCATTTACTTCTATAGGCATCAACTCATGTTCCCCTTTTAATGCTTCGTAAATTGTATATTCAGGTTTATTCACACCAAAACTTTGGGTTAAATTGGCTTGTGGGTCCATATCTACCAGTAAAACTTTGCGTCCAAGTCTTGCCAAACCGGCACCAACATTAACAACCGAAGTGGTTTTCCCTACTCCGCCCTTATGATTACTGCATGCAATTACTTTTCCCATGTTTTTAATTATAAACAGTTTAAAATCGGATAATTAACATATTAAATGTATAACAATTATCCATTTTCCAATAATCAGATACTATTCAAAACGTTCAAACGTCCTGTCAGACGATTTGAAGTTTCCAATCATCTAATATACAAATCCTATGCAATACTGCATAAAAGTAAAAAATATTTTATATTCTCACAATCGAAATAAAAATACAATAAAGTTGATAAATAATACTTTATGAGAATTATGTACAATGTGTCTTTTTACAAATATTTGAATACCAGTAATATAATATTATTATTTGAAATTATTCACTTGTTAATAATTATCAAATCCGGCTTAAAAAAGTCGTATAAACTTTAAAATTTTCTAAAAAATATAAACAAGTTTTAAAATAATTTGTAATTTTAGCGGAGTTTATTGAAAAATAAGAACTTAATTACAGAAAAAAATGACAAAATACCTTTTTATTGTTTTATTATTTGTTGCCGCAAACCTGAGGGCACAAAACAAGGCATTAAGTCCGCGCAATGCAAATTACGATATGGATGTGCAACTTAATCCCGAAACAAGAATTATTGACGGGAAAATGAAACTCAAATGGATTAACATTAGCCCTGATACTTTGACCGAATTACAGTTTCATTTATACCTGAATGCTTTTAAAAATTCAGAATCTACTTTTATGAAGGAGTCTGGAGGTATTTTTAGAGGGGATAAAGCCGGTGGCGATGAACTTTCGTGGGGATATATTAATGTAAAATCCATGAAAATTGAAGGCGGTGAAAATTTGAGTAGCAAAATTCAGTTTATCAGCCCTGATGATGGCAATAAAAACGACCAAACGGTTATTCGTGTACCATTGAGCGACAGTATTCTACCCGGTGATACAATCAATATTTTAATTAATTTTGAATCGAAACTTCCAAAAATCTTTGCACGAACAGGGTTTGCGGGTAATTACTTCTTGGTAGGGCAGTGGTTTCCGAAAATTGCCGTTTATGAACCGGCAGGAATGCGCGGGCGAAAAACCGGAGGATGGAATTGTCATCAGTTTCATGCACACTCTGAATTTTATGCTGACTTCGGAGTGTATAATGTAAAAATAACATTGCCCAAAGATTATATTGTAGGTGCTACCGGAAAACAGCTTTCCGAAACTGTTGAAGGGAATTTAAAAACGGTTAAATATCGTGCAAAAGATGTTATAGACTTTGCTTGGACTGCTTCGCCACGCTTTAAAGTGGTTATGGACAAATGGGAGCATGTACAAATAAAACTTTTAATTCAACCGGAACATGCTGATTTAGCGGATAGGCATATAGAATCTGCTAAAATTGCATTGGAATATTTAGCTAAACATCTTGGACCATATCCCTACAATACTTTAACCATTATAGACCCACCGATAACAGGTTCAGGTTCAGGAGGTATGGAATACCCTACTTTTATCACCGCAGGTTCTTTTGCTAAAATGCCCTCCGGAATGCGTATGATTGAAATGGTAACCGTTCACGAGTTCGGGCATCAGTATTTTATGGGAATGCTTGCAACAAATGAGTTTGAAGAAGCATGGATGGACGAGGGGATGAACTCTTATTTTGAAACTCGCATAATGGATAATGCCTATGGTGCACAAACTTCCTTTTTTGATATTGCCGGAATAAAAATGGGTGATTTGGAAATGCAACGTAACGGATATGTTTATAACAGAAACCGTAAAATAGCTGAAAGCTATCGTTATGCTTGGCACTATCAACAAGGCGGATATGGCATGATGAGCTATAATAAACCGGCAACTTTCTTAAATACTTTGCACAGACTTGTTGGTGATAGTGTTAATGATGCTATTTGGAAAACTTATTATAAAGAATGGGCGTTTCAACATCCTTCTACAAGCGATTTTATTGCAGTAGTAAACAATGTAGTAACAGAACATAAAGGTCTTGATTTTGCAGCAGATATTAACGATTTTTTAGTTCAAGCCATTTACGGTTCGGATGTATGCGATTACAAAGTAGATTATATTCG
>JALSLF010000179.1 GCA_026988445.1 Bacteroidales bacterium | reverse complement strand
TAAGATTATCAGCAGGTATTGAACATATCGAAGATATAAAAAACGATATTGAACAAGCATTTTCTAAAATTTAAAACAAAAAATTATATTTGCACCGCAAAAAAAAATTTGCGGTGCATTTTATATTAATTTTATGTCGTACAATATCTATAAATATTCAAAAGCCTTTGTATTAGAATCGGGCGAAATACTGCCGGAATTGGAAATTGCTTATACTACCTACGGAAGTCTGAACCAAGATAAAAGTAATGTAGTATGGATTTGTCATGCTTTTACGGCAAATTCAGACCCTGCGGAATGGTGGCACGGTATGGTAGGTAAAGGCTTAAGCTTTGACCCCGATAAACATTTTATTATTTGCGCCAACATTCTGGGTTCACATTACGGAACAACCGGTCCCTTATCGGTAAACCCGAAAACAGGTAAAGCCTACTACCGTGATTTTCCTTTTATTACCGTTCGTGATTTGGTAAATGCACATCAATTATTAGCCGATTATTTACAAATTAACAAAATATATATACTCACCGGCGGCTCGGTAGGTGGTCATCAAGCTATTGAATGGGCAATTATGCAGCCCGAACGCATTGAAAACCTGTTTTTAATTGCTACAAATATGCGTTTTTCGCCTTGGGGAGTAGCTTTCAGCACGTCGCAACGGATGGCAATTGAAGCAGACCCCACTTTTTACGAAGACCGACCGGACGGAGGATTAAAAGGATTGGAAGCAGCCCGCTCCATTGCACTAATCAGCTATAGAAATGCTATTGCATACAATAAAACTCAACCGGAAGATAATCACAATGTTCAAAATAATTTTAGAGCAGATTCATATCAACGTTATCAAGGAAAAAAATTAAGCAAACGTTTTAATGCATATTCTTATTACACGCTTTCAAAAGTATTAGACGGACATAATGTAGGCAGAAACAGAGGAGGTATTGAAAAAGCATTGTTAAAAATTAGTGCAAAAACATTAATTATAGGTATCGATTCGGATATTTTATTTTTACCCGAAGAGCAAAAGGAAATGGCAAAATATATTAAAAATGCTCAACTTTATATGATAAAATCCGATTACGGACACGATGGATTTTTATTGGAGTTTGAACAAATTTCAAAAATTATTTATGATTTTTTAAAATCTTCCCGACAAATTGCTTTAAAAGCATAAAATCATCCGGTTTAATTAATAAATGGGAAAAAGAAATTTTGCCGTAGCGGATAAAAAGGATAAGTGAATAGATTAAAGAAGCGATATAGGATAAAGACATGGCAGCTGCAGCACCTAACAAATGATAAGCAGGTATTAAAATTATAGTAAAAACAAGTATAAAAACCAAACCTACTGCCGAAGCAATCGTATTAATTTTGTATAAACCCATACCCGAAAAATAATGACTCAGTATCATATTACATGACAATGCTACAATTCCGGGCGCAAGTGCCAAAATAATCTTATTAATACCCAAAAATTCAACACCAAAAATCAAGCGGTAAAAGCTATCGGGTAAAACCACAAAAAAAGCAATACTCATTAAGGAAATTAAAAAAATAACTTTAAACAAAACAATTGTTAATTCTACAGCTTTTTTATCATCTTTCACATTTGATATTCGTGCATACTGAACAGATGCTATACTTTGCCCTGAAAGCCAAGTGCTTTCACTAAGTTTAACTGCTACCGAAAACCGTCCCAAAGCGGCTGTTCCTAATAAATAGTCGATAAAATAATAAGTTAAACGGTAATTTATTTTTTGAATAAGATTGCTTAAAGCATTATAAGCACCCAAACGAATTACCTTAATAAATAAAACCGGAATCCCCAAAAATGAATAAGCACTTATATACTTTTTTGTCTTTATTAAACCCAAAATCAGCCCTAATAAATAAGCCGTAAATAAAGAATAAATATAGGAATACACCGTGATTTTTTTTACTATGTAAAAAAAATAAATCAATAGTAAAAACAGGATAACTGTCTGAAAAACATTAATCAAATTCCGGTTTTTAATATCTTCATGACCTAATAAAATTAACTGATGAACATTTGAAAAAGCAAAAATTACAGATAAAGCCAATACATAAAAAAAATATTTAAGAGGTGCCAAAGGTACTATATAGTATAATACAGAAAATGGAAGAAGGGTAATAAAGACACCTGAATACGCAATCATTAACAATTGGAAATTATTGTTTCGCGGAACAAAATAAACAAAAGCACCGGAAAAAAATTCATGAATTAACAAATAAATAGCAATGGATAAAACAATAAGGCTTATCTCCCCTACCCCGTTTGCACCCAAAACTTTTGAATTGATAACTACAATAATAAGGCTTAATAAAGCAGTAAATATTTTAGTGAAAAATGTATTTAAAATATTTTTAAACATAGTTTAATTTCAAACATATCGCTTCTTACACCCTTAAATCTGCAGCTATCTTCTACTGCAAAGCTAAAACCCTTTCATACAAATTCAGATATTTTTCACCCACTATCTCATAACTGTATTTTTGCTGTGCATCTTTTGCAATTAATTCAGTATTAAATTTACTATAGTTGTCAATCATTTCTATAATTTTTTGGGCTAATTCGTCTTCGTTTTGCTTTTGCACCAAATAGCCGTTTGTGGCATCAATCATTTCGGGAATACCCCCAACATTTGATGAAATTACAGGCAAAGCACTTACAAGTGCCTCAGAAATCACGCATGGTGCATTTTCATAATTGCTAAACATTAATAATGCATGATGCTTTCGCATAATTTCGGCTACCTCCGGATACGAAACCTCCCCTGTAAAATTAATAATATCCTTTGGTATCCCGATTTTATCAGCATATTGTTTATAATTCTCAAAATCATTAGTGCCGACAAAAGTAATTTTAAAATTCGGATTTACTGAATGGGCTTTCTTGATGGCATTAAGCATGCCGGTAATATTTTTAATTTGGTCGTTCATGCCCGAAATATGAACAATACTTAATTTATCCGGCTTTGATATTTTTTTACCGGGAAAAAAAACTTTTGTATCCACAACATTAGGGACAATTTGATAATTGCCCTGTAAGTTCATACTCAGCATTGCCCTTTTCAAATTTTTGGAAACCGGACAAATAAATTCCGCATTACGCACAATTTGCTTTATTAAAAATAATTCAGTGTTCGTAAAATTTATAGCCGACTCAGGTAAAAATTTAGACCAATGCTCAGTTGCGATATAAGGTATTTTATACTTCCTTTTTAAATATAATGCAAAAACACCCGCAGGAAAAA
>JALSLF010000178.1 GCA_026988445.1 Bacteroidales bacterium | reverse complement strand
GATATGCATCGGGTTATACTTCGCTTTTTAATACCATTGGTTTTATTACCGAAACGCACATGTTAAAACCTTATAAAAACAGAGTGCTTTCAACTTATCATTTTATAGTAAACTTAAGCGAATTTGTGAACAAAAATTATGATGAAATTGGAAAAATAAGAGAAAAGGCTTTTAACGCTACGATAAATCAAAGCGAATTTCCGCTAAAATGGACTTTAGATAAGAGTAAAGACAGTAGTATTTTGTTTAAAGGTTATACGGCAAAATATAAAACCAGTGAAATTACCGGTATGCAAAGGCTTTATTATGAACGCAATGAACCTTACGAGAAACAAATTAAATATTTTCATCATTATAAAGCTGTGAAATCAATACAAAAACCGGAATATTATGTAATTCCACAGGCTTGGGAGCGTGTTATTGAGCGTTTGGCACTTAACAATATCAAAATGGAGCAATTGAAAAAGGATACTGTTTTACTACTTACTGCTTACTATATTGATGATTTTGATACACGCAATTTGTACGAAAATCATTATTTACATTACAATATAAAAATACATAAAAAAAGCGAAAAAATTCAATTATATAAAGGTGATTACATAGTAAAGCCAAATCAAAAGGGCAATTATTACATTATTGCTACTCTTGAACCCGATGCCGATGACTCATTTTTTGCTTGGAACTTTTTTGATGCCGTTTTGCAACATAAAGAGTGGATTTCGGACTATATTTTTGAAGAAACAGCGCTTAAAATTTTGAAAGAACATCCTGAAATAAAAGAAAAATTGGAAAAAGCCAAAAAAGAAGACCCCAATTTGGCAAAAAGTCATTATTATCAGTTGTTTTTTATCTATCAACATTCTTCATACTTTGAAAAAAGCTATCGCCGATATCCCGTTTACCGAAAGGAAAAATAAATTGATGGGATTCTCAATTGTGTAGCAACAGGTGTTTTGCTATAGTTCAAAAATAGCTTAATAAAAAAAAACTTTGGGCTATATATAGGTCGTTATTTGCTTTTCCGCTTATTCTTTTTTATGTTTGAAAACATATTTAATAACCTTAATCTAATATTATTATGAAGAAGAATTTAGCAATTATGTTGGTACTTCTGTTTATGGCAGCATGTAACCAACAAAATGAGTTTTCTGTTCGTGAAAACGAGCAAAATCAAAGCGAATTAGTTCCAATGGATCCTTCGGAAATCAATCTGGAAATTAAAGAAACCATTCAAACAAGCGGTGATTTTAATTGGAACGATGCAACGGACTATATGCTTTGGAGTGCAGCAATGCATGGAGATAGTATTTTAACCATTGGTTATGGAAAATCGCCATTTGACATGCATAAAAGTGCTGCTAATGAAGATATCAAACAAAATATTCTTCAAACGATTAGTGAAACCGATGCTATTGCAAACGGAAACTTAAAAAAAGCAGAATCACCTTTAATTTATGATGATCAGGATTTGAATTTGATTGATGTTCGAATTACCAGTATTGAAACCGTACGTAAACTAAGAAAGAATAATTTGGTTAGGTATATCGAACCGGCAGGTTATCGTTTTTACGCTTATGAGCCCGACTTTAAAAGCTCAAAAGGATGTTCTTTTGCCGCAGCGAGTGTAAATGCAAGTGATTATCGTACAATAAGTCCTAACTGTTTGGTTTCATGGACATATGATAAGCATAGGATTCCGCAAGCTTGGTCATTAAGTACCGGATTAGGCATTACAGTAGGTTTAATTGATACCGGAGTTTCTCCTTATCAATCGCTTCTTGGTTCTAATTTTTCAGATGGATATTCAACATCAAGTCGTTATATAGCAAAATACGGAACTTATGTGGACTCTTGGAAATGGTGGTCAACAAAAACCGATGGACCAAATGATAAATGCGGACACGGTACTTCAATGGCAAGTACTATTGCAGCACCGCGAAATAACGATTTTATGCCTGTTGGTGTGGCTTACAATTGTAATTTAGTATCGTACAGAGGTACCGAAGATGTTGTATTGGATGGCTATCAAGAACAAAAAGGTGTGGCTAATGCACTTAATGCTTTGGCAAACCGCTCTGATGTTAAAATTATTTCCATGTCAATAGGACATATTTTTACGATTAACAGAATTAAAGATGCTGTTCGATATGCATATTCACGCGGTAAAATGATTATTGCGGCAGGAGGTACGTCTACTTGGTGGACTAATTGGGCAGGTGTAATTTTTCCGGCAAATATGAACGAGACAGTAGCTGTTACAGGTATTAAAGATAATGGTTACAATGAATGTGAAACTTGCCATAAAGGCAGCAAAATTGATTTTACGGTTGTTATGGAAAGATATTGGGACGATAGTCGTCATTCCGTATGTTTGGGTTATTATAACAATACAAAAGATTATGTTGGCGGTTCATCAGTTGCAACTTCCACAACTGCAGGTATTGCTGCTTTAATATGGGCGCGTCATCCTTCATGGACTCGGGATCAGGTGTTGAGCAAAATGCGTCAATCGGCTGATTTATATCCTAATAAGAGTTCTAATTACGGATACGGAAATATAGATGCTTATAAAGCAGTACTTTAATCAAATAGGTAAAATATATTTTGAATAGAAAAAGGCAGTCTTATTTTAGGACTGCCTTTTTTATAAAATATATCAATTTGTTGAAAGCCCAAAGACTTTCCGTTATCAATTATACCATTCCTGTAAATCCCATAAATGCCATGGCTAATATTGCAGCAGTAATTAGGGCAACCGGCATGCCTTTCATTCCTTTGGGTACATTCATCATATCAAGATGTTCGCGTAAGCCGGCAAAAATTACCAATGCTAAACCAAAACCAATACCATTAGCAATTGCATAAACAGTTGATTCCATTAAATTAAAATCTTTTTGGATAACCAATAAAGCTACACCCAAAACTGCGCAGTTTGTTGTAATTAAAGGTAAAAATACACCCAATGCCTGATAAAGCGAAGGACTGACTTGCTTCAAAATTATTTCTACCATTTGTACTAATGCCGCAATAACCAATATATAGCTTATTGTTTTAAGGTAAGTAATGTCAAAAGGTACCAATATTAAATCATTTATCAGATAAGTTACAATGGTTGCTAATGTCATTACAAAAATAACAGCACCGGTCATACCTACCGAGGTTGAAATTTTATTGGAAACACCTAAAAACGGGCAAACACCCAAAAATTGAGCTAATACAATATTGCTTACAAATATTGCGCTTATAACTATTACAAAATATTCCATAATTTATGTTTTATGCTTTTCTTAAACTGTTAATAATTGCAATAATATAGCCTAAGGCTAAGAATGCTCCGGGAGCTAATACAAAAAACAGCATCCCATCATTATCGCCAATAAACTTATATCCGAAAATAGCTCCACTACCTAAAATTTCACGTGTTGCACCCAATATTAATAGTGCAAATGCAAAGCCTAAGCCCATACCTAATCCATCTATTATTGATGAAAAAACACTATTTTTTGATGCAAAAGCTTCTGCACGCCCTAAAACAATACAGTTTACAACAATCAGGGGAATGAATAAGCCGAGTTGCTCGTGCAAAGCAGGTAAAAATCCGGCAAGTAACAAATCTACTACGGTAACAAAGGAAGCAATAATTACGATGAAAGCAGGAATACGTACTTTATCGGGTATTAGGTTTTTAACCAATGATATTACCAGGTTAGACATAACCAGCACAAATGCTGTTGCCAAACCCATCCCTAAACCATTGATAGCTGATGTGGTAGTTCCCAAAGTAGGGCACATACCCAGCAATAATACAAATACCGGATTTTCTTTGATAAATCCTTTGGTAAAATTTGACCAATTATTCATATTTACCTCCTTGTTCTAAAGTTTTATAAGCTCTGTTTACTGCATCTAAAAATGCTCTTGATGAAATAGTTGCGGCGGTAATAGCGTCTATATCACCTCCGTCTTTTGATACTGTAAGGTTTATGTTTTTCGGGTTTTTCCCATTAATACAGCGTTTGGGTTTCTTTTCATTTTTAAACCAACTTAGCATTTTTGTTCCTAAACCGGGTGTCTCGGCATGTGCCAACACACTATAATTATTAATCGTTCCATCCGGTTTAAATCCTACCATAAGTTCAATTAATCCGCTAAAACCTTTCATTGTATAAGTTTTTACAGCATAGCCTACTATTTTACCTTCTTTTTTTGCAGGATAAATTTCTAAAGAATCCATACCCGGACTTGGGTCAAAAGCCGGCAGTTTAAACATTTCAGCATTTGGGTTATTATCAAAAGCCGGTGCTACATTGGCAATAGCATCTAATTTTTTCTTTAATTTAGCCTTCGCAATGGGTGCTTTTGTTAGATTGTACACCGAAGCCAATGATATTGCTGCTACCAGCGAAACTGCAGTAAGCACAATAACCATATTGGCAAATGTTGATTCTAATTTTTTAGCCATTTTTAACTACCTCCCCAAATCGTTTAGGTTTAACATATAAATTAATAATAGGTACAAAGGCATTCATAATTAATATTGCAAAAGAAACACCTTCGGGATATGCTCCGAATAATCGTATCATCACCGTTAAAAATCCAATTCCGATACCAAAAATTAACTGTCCTTTTGGAGTCATGGGCGAAGTAACGTAATCGGTTGCCATAAATACAGCACCCAATAAAGCACCACCGGCAATGATGTGAAAGACCGGATCCATGTATTTTTCAGGATTGATTAACCAAAAAATGCCACTTACAATAAAAATTGTTCCCAACATAGATATCGGAATGTGCCATGTAATTACTTTTTTATAGAGTAACCAAATTAAGCCTAAGAGAATAGCCAGTCCTGCCACTTCGCCTAATGAACCACCTACATTTCCGATGAACATTTGCATGTTTGAGGGTATTTGTTTAACCAGCTCCGATACTTGCTCGCCATTGCGCAAGCCTTCTTTTACAATGCCAAGAGGAGTTGCTCCGGTAACTGCATCCAAATATTGTAGCCTTGATTGGATAGGTGCAGGCCAAGTAGTCATTTGAACGGGAAACGAAACCAGTAAGAAAACACGACCTACCAGTGCAGGGTTAAAAGGATTATTACCCAAGCCGCCAAAAGTCATTTTACCAATACCTATTGCTACTAATGCTCCAATAATTACAATCCATACAGGAAGGTTACTCGGTACATTAAACGCCAATAATAATCCGGTTATAACCGCCGAACCATCCATTATCGAAGGTTTGGTTTTTAATATATATTTACTGATTAAGTACTCAAATATTACTGCCGATATAACGGATGTAACTATAACAATCAGCGCCCCGACACCAAAAAAATACAATGAAACCAAAAGTGTTGGTATCAATGCAATCAGCACACCGTACATCAGCGATTTGATGGTATCGTTTCCATAATTATGCGGAGATGGAGATACGATTAATAACTTGCTCATTTATAGTGTATTAATTGTTAAACAATTTATTTAAAAATTTAATTCCTAATTTCTTCTAACATACAACTTACGCTTTTCGTGTTCTGATAATTTTACCGACTTCTACTTTACCTAATCTTATATAATCCAGTAATGGACGATTAGAAGGACAAATATAACTACAAGAGCCACATTCGATACAATCCATTACTCTTTCATGTTCAGTTCGTTCATAGTTTTGTTGTTCGGTAACTGTCATCAATAAATACGGTTCTAAACCCATCGGGCAAACCGATACACATTTTGCACAACGAATGCAATCGTATATTTTGCCTCTGCGCGATTCCCCTTCCGGCAGGATTAATATTCCTGAGGTACCTTTGGTTACGGGTGTGTCAATTGTACTTAAAGCACGTCCCATCATGGGTCCGCCGCTAATTACTTTTCCTGTGTCTTCCGGTAAACCACCTGCGGCTTCAATTAAATTGGCAACCGATGTACCAATGCGTACTAAAAAGTTTGAAGGTTTTTTTACTGATTTTCCGGTTACGGTAACTACCCGTTCAAAAAGCGGTTTGTTTTTTTGAACAGCTTCATAAACAGCAAAGGCTGTTCCTACATTATGCACCACTGCACCCACAGCAATGGGTAAACCACCCGAAGGTACTTCACGTCCGGTAATGGCTTTTATCAATTGTTTTTCGCCACCTTGCGGATATTTTACTTTTAAAGCCTGAACACTAATTCCTTGATATTGTTTTGTGAGATTTGTTAAATGTTCAATGGCATCCGCTTTGTTATTTTCAATACCGATAACTGCTTGAGTAACCTTTAATGCTTTCATTAAAATTTGGGTACCAATGAGCAATTCATCTGCTTTTTCAAGCATTAAACGATGGTCGGATGTTAAATAAGGTTCACATTCTACTCCGTTAATAATAAGTATTTCAGCTTTCATTCCTCTGGGAACAGAAAGTTTTACCTGCGATGGAAAAGTAGCACCGCCAAGACCAACAATTCCTGATTCGCCTACTTTTTTAATAATTTCTTCGCTGCTTAAATTTATTTCTTTTTTTAATTCAGGTGTGCGGTCAATTTCTTCAAGCCATTCATCACCTTCTACTTCAATAATAATTGATTGTTTTTTATATCCGCTACTATCTACAACACTGTCTATTTTTATAACTTTTCCCGAAACCGAAGAATGAATATTTGCTGAAACAAAACCTGAACTTTTTGCAATTAGCTGTCCTGTTTTTACTGAATCGTTCTTTTTTACAAGCGGTGTTGCAGGTGCGCCAATATGTTGTGATATTGGAATACTCACTGTTTTGGGAAGTGCTAATTGCTCAATTGTCTGAATTGCTGACAACTTGTTTTCCGGCGGGTGAACTCCACCTTTTGAAAATGTTTTTAACATCAGCTATTTTATTTTAGATTAATACTTAATTTAATTTAAAATTATGATTCTGTTTTATTATTGTTCTGATTCTTCTTGGCAATATCTATTAAATCTGTGTTTTCCTTAACTTTTTCTTTTGGTGCAGCTTTTGTATCCGCCGGTTTTTTCTTCCTTGGTGGAAAATTTATTTCATGAATTGCATCTGTGGGGCAAACAGCTACGCATTTACGGCACAAAACACATTTATTGTAATCTATATATGCCAGAAAGTTTTTAATGGTAATCGCATCGTAATTACATTCTTTAAAACATTTTGAACAGCCGATACATGCAACACTGCAATGTTTTTTCGCTATCCCGCCTTTATCTTCGTTTATGCAGGAAACAAAAATTCTGCGGTCTTTTTTGCCTTTGTTTCTAAGTTCAATAATATCCTTAGGGCAAGCACGCACACAATCACCACAACCGGTACATTTATCTTGTATAACCACAGGTAAACCTGTTTTTTCGTCCATATACATGGCATCGAATGTGCAGGCATCAACACATTCGCCAAGACCAAGACATCCATATTGACAACCTGTGTCGCCACTGTATAAATTTGTTGCAATGGTACAATTGGCTGCCCCGTCATAATTATTGGTTCTGGGGCGGTATTCAAATGAACCGGAACATCTGATTACTGCAATTTGTGCTTGTTTTTCAACTGCTTCAATACCTATTATTTCGGCAACTTCTTTCATTACATCGTTTCCGCCTACCGGGCAGAATAGCTCATCCAAACTATCCGCCTTAACACAAGCCTCTGCAAAATTACGGCATCCGGGGTAACCGCATCCGCCACAATTTGCACTTGGTAGCGCTTCTTCAACTTTATCTATCCGAGGGTCTTCTTCTACATAAAATTGTTTTGCTACAAAAAATAAAATTACAGCTGCCACCAGCCCAATGGCTCCGACAGTAATTATCGTGTATATAACTATATCGTTCATAATTATTCAATTTAGCTTAAACTGTAAATTTTGCATTATTTAAAAGCTCATTTGTATTAATTTTTCGTATTGAAAATGAAAAAGCCTTTTTGATTTTTTTATTCAATAAATAAATAATAAAATAATAGGGTACAAGACTTGCTAAAGCCAATAAACCTGCAATAGCTTCGCTGTATCCTAATGCGGTGGCACTTATTAAAACAATCATCAGCACAATAAAAGGCAAAAGATATCCTAAAAACAGGGCTTTAAAACCTAAGGATTCTTTGAAATAAACAAATACTTGTTCACCAATGTGGTAATTTTCCGTAAAACCACTTATTTCAACTTCTTTTTCTTCTAATTCGGATGCAGAACAGGAACCTTTTACTTCGCAAGAAGCACATGAAGTATTTGTGATAATGCTAACCAGAATACGGTCATTATCAATTTTTTTTATAATTCCTTTATGTTCTATAATTTTTGGTTTATCCATTTTTCTCAAATATGCAAATTTATATATGAAAACAAAAATCTTAGCTGATTTTTGTCAGTTTTTGTGTTTATACAGCTAATTTATATAGAGTTTAAATAATATCTGAAAATCTCAATTGAAAATCTATTAAAGTTCTGAAATTCATGCTACTATTGGCAATGCTCATTTCAAAATTGTTTTGTTTTGCAGGAGAAAAGTTCATTGTGCTTAGCAATATATTTTAAATTTTCAACTAATAAAATTTATTTTTTATAAAATGCAGATTATGAAATATTTTCAAGTAAATTTAGGTTTAATTCAATAATTATTGATTTTTTAATGCAGTTTTAAAAATAATTAATTTTCCTTAAATTTCATAGTTTATAACAACAGTATAGAAAGAAGTACTATGCACTCTTTCAAAAGATTTGACAATTATTTAAACTGAATAATGTATCGGACTTTGTAAATTATTTTTAATTTTGGGTCATATTACATTCTTTAAAAGATTTAATATTTATATTGGCAAAATAATTGTACATAAATCCTATAAAGAAATATCTTGTATTAACTATTGAAAAAATTTTAGCAAGGTTTAACTAATTATTGTTTAGAAAATTATCAACCGGAAAATAAAACATTATGAAAAAATTAAACACATTTATTATTTTATTTTTATTATTATTTGCCTTTCAATCAGGAACTTCTTATGCTCAAGAAGATGTTTATTCTTTCATGAAAGAGTATCTTACATCAAGTGAGTCGTCGCAAATAGAAGCTGCTAAAAAAAGTATTGCAAAAGGTAATAAAATGGATGCTCAAATAAGAGAAGCAGATAAAAAACTGGAAAAATATTCGAAAAAAAAGAAAAAATTAGAAAAGAAAGCCACGGATGCTAAATTTTTGCGTATAAAGCAAGCACTTTATTATGATAAGGGCTATAAATCAATCTATGATGTTTATAATGAAAAAATTGCAAATGTTCAATTTATTTATGAGGATGATGAGGCAAGAGCCAATGATTTATTAGAGGAAGCAGCAACAGATATTTCTACAGCAAAAAGAAAACTACAAACTTACAGAACCGTTTCGGAAAAGGATTTAAAGAAAAAGTATTCTTATTCAAAAATAAAATCGGATATGTCCTCAGTAGTAAATACTGAAATAGGTGCGATTAAAAAAGTTATTGAGGCATATTCAATTTATTTGGAGCAAGAACAAAAAAGAAAATTAGAGCAAGAAGAAAAAAGAGTTTGGAATAATGCACAAAGTGAAAATACTATTTTAGCTTATCAAAGCTATTTAGATGAATATCCTAGTGGTAAATATGCTTCCAGTGCCCGTCAACGTATTAGTGATTTAGAAGAAGCTGCACGTTTGGCAAAAGAGCAAGAAGAAAAAACAAGAAGCTTAGCAGGATTGAAATTTGAGGTTCAAATAGCAGCATCTAAAAAAGTAATTCCTTCTTGGCAATTAAAACGTATTTATAAAGGTGGACAGCAAATAAAGCAAAGAAATTACGATGGTTGGTTTAAATATTCGGTAGGTGATTTTTCTTCTTATCAGGAAGCTAAATCTTTTGCTCGTAAAATTAAAGTGAGAGGTGCATTTGTTGTAGCCTACAAAAACAATCAAAAGATAGATATAAAAGAAGCTATTTCCGGAAATTAATTTCCGGAAATTTGTTTCCCTTGATTATTTTAAAACAATTTTAGAACAAAACCAATGTTGAAAATTCTAAAAATTTATAAACATATAAATTTTTTGCTACTTGCGATTGTATTTTTTCTCTCAATATCTGATATTCAAGCTCAATTTATAAAATCGATTGGTTTACCAATCGATTTTGATGCTGCCAGTGAGTATGAACCGGCAATAAGTAATAATGGCAATCTATTAGCTTTTATATCTAATAAAACCGGTAAGTCGAAACTCTACATCAGTAAATATATTGACGGGCAATGGTCGGAGCCGGCTTCTATTGATGTAATTAATGATTATGCCGGTGGACAAGCAAGTATTCGCTACCCTGCATTTAATTATGATGGCAGTATATTGTACTTTTCGGCTGATTATTATAAAGATTCTTCAGGGGTAGATATTTTTTATTCTGTTAATATTGCCGGCGAATGGACTGAGCCGGTAAGTGTCGGCGCACCAATTAACACATTGGAGTATGACGGACAAGCATCTATAAGTGCCGATGATAAATATTTGTATTTTACCCGAAAAGCACCCAATCCGGATTATAAAGATGTTGATTGTAGAGACATTTATGTTTCACAAAAAGATTTAGCTACCGGAGAATGGCAAAAGCCTGAAAAACTTCCGGTTCCGGTTAATGTTAGCTGCGAACAAGCTCCCCGAATTTTGCTCGACAATAAAACACTCTATTTTTCATCGATAAGAGAAGGCGGGAAAGGGGGGTTTGATATTTATAAAACAAAACTTTTAGTAAAAAATGTATGGTTACCCGCTGAAAGTTTGGATACACTAAATTCTGAGTTTGATGATTATACACCGGTATTATCTTTTAATTCCGATTTGGCTTATTTCTTCATTAAGCAAGTAAAAAGGAAACTAATAAGTTCGAGCATTTATACAGCAAAACTTCCATCTAAATATTTACCCGATAATGTTGTTTTCTTAAAAGGGAGTATTACAGACTTAACATCAAAAAAAGGGATAGATGCAAAAATTGATATTTATGATCCTATTACCGCACGCCTTAAATATAAGTTTATAAATGCAAATCAAAACGGTAGCTATGAAATATTTTTACCGCAAGGAGATGATTATCAATTAGATTTTTATAAAGAAAATTTTTCGCATTATTTTTATAATCTTGACTTTACTAATTTGTCGAAAAATATGGAAATGACAAAAGATATAAGGCTTTTTACTACCGTAAAGCTTTTGCTAAACATTTTCGACAATGAAATTTACAGCCCGATAAATGCCAAAATTAAGCTAACTGATAAAGAGGGTGTTCCAATAAATA
Source organism: Bacteroidales bacterium (assembly GCA_026988445.1). GTDB lineage: Bacteria > Bacteroidota > Bacteroidia > Bacteroidales > NBLH01 > NBLH01. Next base: position 8,859 of record JALSLF010000178.1, on the reverse strand, counting down.
CAAATATTGAAAAAGTAGGAAGAGGCAGATACTTGTTAGAGCTTCCTATCGGGACTGATTACTTGATGAACATTAGTGCTCCTTTTTTTGAACCTTATGATTTTCATTTTAATTTGAATGAAATTGTGCAGTTTGATGAATTTGAACGGGATATTGAGCTGGAAGCAAAAAAAGTTGATTTTGAAATTAATGTAACCGATGAACTTACCCAAGCGGGTATTCCTGTTGAAGTAGTTATTACCAATTTAGACAATAATGAAGTAATACGAACCACGGCAACAAAGGATGCAAACGGAAAATACAAAATTAAACTACGTGAAGGAGACCGGTATAATGTGAGTGTAAGCCCCAAAGGGTACTCATTTTATAATACTACGGTTGATTTAAAAAAGAAAGATGCTCCCAAAAAATTGGATGTAAAACTTAAAGAATTAAAAGAAGATACAAAATTAACCTTGAATAATATTACTTTTGAATCCAATTCGGCAGATTTGAATGAAAGTTCTTATGTTGAGCTGGATAGAGTGGTTAAGTTGATGAATGATAATCCCGGAATTAATATTGAAATTTCGGCACATACCGATAATGTAGGCTCTGATGCATATAATTTAAGGCTATCTAAGCGGAGAGCTCAATCGGTTGTACAATATTTACTTGATGCCGGTATTGATCAAAACCGTTTAATATCAAAAGGATACGGAGAGTCAAAACCATTGGTGCCTAATGATACGGATGAACACAAAGCAATGAACCGTAGGGTAGAGTTAAAAATTGTAAAAGTAGAAAACAATTAATTTGGAAATTTATAATACAATGCAAAAAAAATATTACTTATTAATATTTATGCTTTTCGTTTTTTTGGTAAATAATTCTAGTTTATTTGCCCAAAGAAACTTAAAATACAAAGATGTTTTTAAAACAGTTGTTGAGAAAAGCAAAGAAGAAGCTTATTCCACTTTGCTAATTTACCAAAAACAAAACCCGTATTTCCCGAATACCTATTTTCAATTAGGTTTAATTGCCCAGTACTGGTCAAAAGATTATGATGCTTTAACCAATATTAGAGACGTTCGACTTTTTATTTATAATACTAATTTATATTTTGGACTTGCAAAAGGCAAACTCACTGAAAAAGATGTTCGAAAAAATGCTGAATACTATAAAAATGTGAAGGCTTTACGTGAAATTGAAAAACCTTCTTTTGAGGATGTCCGCTTTTTTATCAGTGAGCGTTTGGATGAAAATAAAGAATATGAAAAAAATGTAAATATTGTTACCAATTATTTTAATTCAAGTATTATACATTATAATAATTGCATTCGGATATTTAAAGAGATTAATGAAGATAACCGGAAAATAAAGGATATATTTTTAACTGCTGATGAAATATTTTTAAAGAAATTGGAAAAACTGGAAAGTTCTTTTGATTCTACCATTTTTTATTTGCAAAATTACCAAACAGCTATTAAAAACTATCCGATTAAGGACTATAATCAGAAATATAAACTTTTTCCTATTGAAACTTATCGTTTGCAAGGATTAACCAGTACTGATTTTTTAAATGATGAGATACGCTTATGGGACTATGGTACTTGGACAAAAGAGTTAAGAAAAGTATTAAATAATGAAATTAAGCCTTTACGTAATGATATTGTAAAAGCAAACAACAAATTGGATAAATCAATTGCCCAAATACAAAACAGCAAAGAATATAAACTTGATTTTAATACTTATACAGTTGATGAAAAATTAATTAATTTAATCGGTAAATTTGATTATAATTCAATTTTAATTGCTCTGTTTAAGTATAAAACTGCCAAACAAAACTTTTTAGCATTTACAAAAATACCGATTAATGATATAAACGATACTACAAATACCTATTCCTTATTACAAAAAGCAAGGTTCTATAATGAGTTGATTAAGAAAAAAGAGCCGGTGGACAGTTTAAGAGCTGATTTGGAAAATAGAATAAAACCGGAAGACATTAGAAAATACAAACAATTTTTTGAAGATAATTATGGTGGAGAAAGCGGGCTAAAATCCTATGCCCAAAATGAAGCCGTTTTTTTGAATAATACGGTTGAACAATCAATTAATAATTATAAGACATTTGTTTTAAGAAACTTACTCCATTCATACAGTATTGTAAATCTACCTTACAGAAATACAGTTGTACATCTGAAAATTGAGAATAAAGCTTTTGATGAAGCCAAAGCAGGAGAATTTATCATAACTGCTGCAAATAAAGATAATTCAGGAAACTATTATGCTGCCGGATATATAAAACAAAAAAATCCGGGAGTATCGGCTTTTGTTTTGAAAACAAACAAATTAGAAAGTATTGAATGGCTGAAAATATATCCGGTTGGCAAAACTTCTAATGATTATGGCTCGTTTGTTCAAGCAACTGAAAACGGATGCGAATTATTAATTACTTCTATAAAAGACAATCAAATTAAAAACCGGATTTTCCGTTTAGACCAATCGGGCAAATTATTAACTAAAAAAGATATTTCAGTAAATTTAATTCCTCGATATTTCAATTATGATGAAATTAATCAAAATTACCTGATTGCTTTTAAAGGAATGAGCATTGATGATTTTGAAAGCTTGTCGGATAATCTGGTAATTAATAAATACAATGGCAGCGATTTCTCACAAGAATGGACATCGGTTTTAAATGTAAAAGGAAATTTGGTAAATATTCTGAAAATGAAGCAATCTTATTTTGTATTTAGCAATTTTACCAAATATGCTGCCGGTAGTAAAATTATATCCGGTAAAGCCGGTGTTGAAAAAGAACAAACCAATTCAATACTTATTGTATTAGATGAAAGCGGACAAGTTCAGAAAACAGTGCCTTATGAATCAACAAGTCCTTATTTTATTGCAAAGGCATATAAGCTAAACAGTAATACCATAAATTTATTTGGCTTTAAACAACCGCTAATGAGTATTCGTTTGGCAAAACCGGAAAATTTCTTAAAGCCTATATATTTATTAATAAATGCAGATGGTGCAATTTATTATGATAATTGGTAAATATTATAAAAAACAGCATGATTTTAAGTAATAAAATTGGTATCTTCATGCTCTAAAAAATATACTAATATATACTTTGAAGTACTTTTTTTTCATATTATTTTCTATCTCAATCTTTTTTCCTAATCATGTTTTCGGACAAATTAAGAACAAAGGGGAACTTTTTGTCTTGAATTATTACCGGAAAGATTATAAGGCAGCTAAGCAAAACTGGGCGGTTTTACAGGATAAACTGGGGGTTATGTATTTTGGAAATACTCGTGGGGTACTAACCTTTGACGGACATAACTGGAAACTCATCCCTGTAAAAAACAATTCTCTGGCTCGTTCTTTGGCTATTGATTCAAAAGGTAGAATATACGTTGGTGCCCGGAAAGAATTTGGGTATTTGAAAGCCGATAGCTTAGGAAATGTGAATTATCATTCCTTACTAAGTAAAATTCAAGATAAACAATTTAGTTTTAAAGATATAGGGCGAATTTTTATCATAAATAATGATGTTTACTACATTAGTAAAGGTGCTATTTTTAAATATACATCGGATAAAGATAGTTTGGAGCTGATAAAGAATAAGAATCTTTTACAAGTTTATGTTGCCGGTAAACGCATTTTTGTAAATGAGAAAAATATTGGTTTAAGCGAGTATGTAAACGGAAAATTCAACTTACTGCCCGAAGGGCAATTACTCAAAAACAAAAGCATTAGAGCAATTATTAAAGATAATGATAGATATCTAATCAGTACTTTAGAAGATGGTTTCTATATTTTTGATAATCGTAAAATTGAAAAGATTCAAACTCATTCCGATGATTTTTTAAACGGGAAAAAAATAATGGCTTGTATCCGCTTAAAAAACGGATACTTTGCCATCGGAACTTTTTCATCGGGATTGTTAATTACCGATGAGCATTTTAAGCCTATACAGTATGTAAGTACTCAAAACGGACTGCAAAATAACGGTATTAGTGCAATTTATGAAGATAACCGGCAAAACATTTGGCTTAGTTTAAGTAACGGTATATCCGAAGTTTTAAGTAGTTTACCCATTAGTTATTATAACAAAGATTATGACCTTACCGGTACCGTGTACAGTGCTAAGGTTTTTAATGATAAACTTTATCTTGCTACATCAAAAGGTGCTTTTGAACGTAGTTTAAGTATTTATGAATCGCCAATTAACAAACTCCCTTTCAAAATGATAGGCGAACCGGCTCAGGTATTTAGTATCGATACAATGTTTACTAAAATTCTTATTGCGCACAACTTGGGAGTAAGAGTTTTGGACAATAATAAGATTAAGGATTTAAAAATTGATAAAATTCCCGTTTATACTTTTTTGCGTTTGAAAAATCATCCTGATTTGGTAATTGTTGGGACACGCAGAGGATTAATGCTTTTGCAGTTTAAAGCAAAAAAAATAGCCAAATGGAAAAAAAGATATAAAAAGAAAGATACCGGACTTAAAGGTGAGTTTGTATTTTTAAGATATATTAAAGGAGTGAATGAAAGATGCCGGCATATTTTAATTGATGAAAATAATGATATTTGGCTTGAAAATCCTGCTAAGGGTATTGCACGAATAAATCTTAATGATGCATTGGACAGTGCAAGCATTTATTGGTATGGTCCGGGCAAAGGAATATCGAACATAAAAAATAATCATGTTTTTATAATTGATAAAAATGTGATTGTTTCTACACCCGATGGATTATATAAATATGATGCCGGTAAAAATCGTTTTAGAAAAGATATGGTTTTAAGCGAATTGTTTGATGAAAATGCAAAAATTGAAGAACTGATTCAGGACAATAAAGGAAATATCTGGTTTAAGCAAAAACGAAAATTAAGAATTTCGGATAATGAGGAAGTTTATGAAATGGGTGTTTTGCAAAAGCAAGCAGATGGTTCTTATTATCAAACAAAAGCGCCCTTTTACAAATTGCGAAACAATGTTTATTCCATTTCACCTATTAATGATTACGAAGTAATCATCGGGAACGAAATAGGCTTTACTCATTATGATTCAAGAATTGAAAAAGATCATTATAAAACTTTTTATACCATTTTGAATGAAGTTAAATTTGTAGCAAATGATTCGGTTATTTTTGCCGGTACTTATATGGATTCATTAGGTTATATGAGCCTACACCAACCCGATTATTTGATTGAACAAATTCCTTATCAGCTAAACGATATACGTTTTTCTTTTACCGCCTTGTTTTATGAAGATTTTGAAAACACACAATTTAAATTCTTTCTCGAAGGTTATGATAAAGATTGGTCTGATTGGCGCTCGGTTAACTATAAGGAATATTCAAACTTGCAAGAAGGCGATTACACCTTTAAAGTGAAAGCTAAAAATATATATGGTGCGGAAAGTGTTACGGCTACCTATAAGTTTACTATTTTACCACCCTGGTACAGAACTATTTGGGCTATTATACTCTATTTTATACTTGCAGCCTTTATTATTTGGGGAATTGTGCGTTTAAGTGTAATGCGTTTGCGCAAACAAAAAGAATATTTAGAAATGCTTGTTCAAAAGCGTACAGCAGAAATTAACAGGGCTAAAGAAGAAATTGAAGAAGCAAATAAAATGCTTCAAAAATCAAACGAAGAAATTAAGGAAAAAAATAAAAATATTACTGCCAGTATTACTTATGCCAAAAGGATTCAAGAAGCAATGTTGCCTTTTAAAGAAAAAATAAGTAAATCCTTAAGCAAATATTTTATATTGTTTAAACCGCGTGATATTGTAAGTGGCGATTTTTATTGGTTTGCCGAAAAAAACGGAAAAATTATCATTACAGCAGTTGATTGTACCGGACATGGTGTACCCGGAGCATTTATGAGTATGATTGGTAGTGAAATACTTACAACCATTGTAAATCAAGGTATTACCAAGCCTTCGGAAATACTCGATTTAAAAAACAAATATGTGCGTAAAGCATTAAAACAAGACCAAACCGATAATCAGGACGGAATGGATATGGCATTATGCACCATTGATAAAAAAACAAAAACGCTTGAATATGCCGGCGCCAGAAATCCCTTAATTTATATTAAAAATGGTGAACTATTTCATCTAAAAGCGGACAAGCAAGGAATTGGCGGTAAAAAAACCGATTTAGAGAAATCTTTTACCAATCATGTAATTTCTTATGCTGATACCGAAACGTATTTTTACATTTTTTCTGATGGTTTTCAAGATCAATTTGGAGGTCCTAAAAACAGAAAGTTTATGATAAAACGTATGAAGGAGTTGTTTTTGGAACACCATAAAAAACCCATGAAAGAACAAGAAAAAATATACAACTATACTATTGAAAACTGGATGAAAGATGTGGAACAAACCGATGATATTATTGTTATCGGTTTTGCACTCGGACCGGACGACGAATAAAGTTTTCAGACTATTTTCCTTGTTTTTTCAAATTCTTTTTACTGCACTGATAATGAAAATTCAATATTGTTCCGATTTACATATAGAGTTTCCTGAAAATAAAAAATTTATTACTAAAAACCCCATTAAGCCGGTTTCGGATATACTGATATTAGCCGGCGATATTGTTTTATTTTCAAAAATGTATGAGCATAAAGATTTTTTTGATTACCTCGCAGATAATTTCAAATATACTTATTGGCTGCCCGGAAATCATGAATATTATTATTTTGATATTGCCGATAAAACCGGTAGTTTTAAAGAAAAAATCAGAGAAAATGTATTTCTTGTAAATAATATATCAGAAACAATTGATGATATAACTTTTATATTTACAACGCTTTGGTCAAAAATTGATACAGATAAAAGTTTTGCCGTACAACAAAATTTGAATGATTTTTATTTAATTGATTTTCAAAAAAAAACATTAATACCCGATAATTATAATAATTTACATGCCGAAAGTTTTGCATTTTTGCAAAGCGCAGTAAAAAATGCTTCGGGAAAAACCATTGTGGCGACACATCATGCACCTACTTTTTTAAACTATCCCGAGCATTATAAAAACAGTATCTTAAACAGTGCTTTTGCGGTTGAATTATTTGATTTTATCGAAAATTCAAAAATAGACTATTGGATATACGGACATACGCATCATAACACACCGGAATTTACTATTGCCGGTACTAAGTTGGTATGCAACCAATTGGGTTATGTTTTTCAAGGAGAGAATAAAACATTTGAAGTATCAAAAATTATTGAGATCTAACTAAATTGTTCGACAGCCCATAATATTTTATTGCGCGTTTCTTCTGAAAAATCTTTTAAATCTTCTTTGTTTATCATTTTCATAATCAGTAGATGTACAATAGTCATCATATATTTTGAGCCGGTGAGATTATCATAATGCCTCGCAATATATTTATCAAAATTTTTGACGGCTTTAAAAATTTTATAATATGATTGTCTATTGTCTTCGTTATTCTTCTTCCAATTAAGTAAAATTTGAAAAAAAAATTCCAAGGCTGACGAATATTCATTTTGCAAGCCTTTTTCAATAATTCTTCTTGCTATTTGTTTTTCTTTTTTTGATAAGTTTAAATAAATCATAACTCTATTTGCCGATACAAAAATTCTTAAAAATGTTGCCTAAAATTTCATCGTTTGTTATTTCGCCGGATATCTCTCCCAAAAAATGAAGCACTTCTCGAATATCCATTGAAAGAAAATCACTACTAATACCCGTTTCCAAACCTTCTTGTACACGCTCTATGGCTTCAAGTGCATGGTTTAAGGCTTGGTAATGCCGTGTGTTGGATATTATTACTTCGTCTTGGTTTATTGTATTAATGCCTGCCGTTTCAATTAATTTATCAATGAGCCGATTAATATTTTTCTTGTTTTTTGCCGATATTTCAATGTGTTCACAATCTGTTTCAGGTAAAATTAATTCTTTCTTTAATAAATCCGTTTTATTGATTACTAATAAAGTTTTTTTGTTTTTAATTTTTGTTTTTACGGTTTGGATAATATCTTCGATATTATTTTGTGTAGCATCTGCCATCAGCAAAATAATTTCAGCATCTTGTACTTTACTAAATGTGCGTTCAATTCCCAGATTTTCAATTGTGTCTTTGGTGTCTCTGATACCGGCAGTATCAATAAAACGAAATAAAACCCCGTGAAGATTTACTACATCTTCAATACTGTCGCGGGTAGTACCCGGAATATCCGAAACAATGGCTTTATCTTCGTTAAGTAAAGCATTCAGTAAGGTAGATTTACCTACATTGGGTGCGCCGATAATTGCAACGGGGATACCGTTTTTTATTACATTGCCCAGTTTAAACGAATTGATTAATTTTTGAAGGTGTTTTGCAATAATTGCTGTTAATTTTTTTAATTCTGAGCGGTCGGCAAATTCAACATCTTCTTCGGCAAAGTCTAACTCTAACTCTATAAGCGATATAAAATTAAGCAGGCGCATTCGTAAATCTTGAATTTCATTACGAAAACCACCGCGCATTTGTTTCATCGCAACACGGCGAGCCGTTTCTGATGATGAGGCAATTAAATCGGCAACTGCTTCGGCTTGCGATAAGTCCATTTTGCCGTTTCGGAAAGCACGTAAAGTAAATTCGCCGGGCTCTGCCAAACGTGCACCTTTACTTATTAAGAGTTCTAATATTTTTCTTTGTATATGCGATGAACCGTGACAAGAAATCTCTACTGAATTTTCGCCGGTATAAGAATGCGGTGCTTTAAAAATACTAATTAAAACTTCGTCAATAATATCATTTTCATTAATTATTGTTCCAAAATGGATAGTATTTGCTTTTTGCTCCGAAAGTTTTTTGTTTTTTTGTGCCGGT
>JALSLF010000177.1 GCA_026988445.1 Bacteroidales bacterium | reverse complement strand
TTGCAAAGGTTGAAAAATACAAAAAATCAGCTTACGTATGTATTTCACCGGCATCTGTTTGGTTTACCAAGCAATTACCGGCAGATAATTGGATTGATTTAATAAAAGCACTTGAAAAAGACTATAAAATATATTTACTGGGCGGGCCTGATGATAAAAAATTATGCGAAAAAATTCGTTTAGATGCAGAAAGTCCAAAAACATTTAATTTAGCGGGCAAACTAAGCCTTTTAGAATCAGCAGCCTTGATGAAAGATGCCGTCATGAATTACACAAACGATTCTGCACCCATGCATCTCGCGTCTTCAATGAATGCTCCGGTAACTGCGGTATATTGCTCAACCATTCCTGATTTTGGTTTTGGACCTTTATCGGATGACTCATACATTGTTGAAACAGGCAAAGATTTAAGCTGTCGCCCTTGTGGTTTGCACGGAAGAAGGTCTTGTCCGCAAAATCATTTTGAATGTGCACGTAGTATTACCGTTGATGGTTTAGTATTTGGATTAAAAGACAGATTAAAAAATATTAAAGCAAATTAATGAATTATTTAAATTATACGAAATTATTTTTTATAGGCTGAAAGCCTTAATTAATCTAACCTAAGGGCAACGCCTTGGGTTCATGATTGAACACTATTTTAAACACACTGAAAGGGTAAATTAAATTGCACTTACAGTGCGAATTTTATCCATATTTTTCGCATTTAGCCCAAGGCGCCGCCTTTGGGTTATTATAAATCAGGCTTTCAGCCTGTTCACTATATTATTAAGAGGAATAAAAAAATAAGAACTAAAATACAAAAAATATTGATTTTATAATACATCTAATTATTAAACAAAGTATTAGAATACACTCTTAACAAAACAATATTGAATTAAAAAATGCAAGAAGAAATAAAAAAAGCACTTGACATATTATTCTCGGGCGGTATTATTTTGTATCCTACGGATACAATTTGGGGTATTGGCTGCGATGCAAACAACGAAAAAGCAGTACAAAGAATATACGAAATTAAAAAACGTGCCGACAGTAAATCGATGTTGGTATTGATTGATGATGCGGGACGTATCCCTTCCTATGTAGAGGAAATGCCCGAAATAGCATGGGATTTAATTGAATTAAGTGAAAAGCCTTTAACCATAATTTATTCGGAAGCTAAAAATTTGGCAAAAAATCTGATTGCCGAAGATGGAAGTATTGGCATACGTGTTACGCGCGATAAATTTACCCGTGATTTAATTCGCCGTTTTAAACGACCCATTGTTTCAACATCGGCAAATGTATCCGGACAAACAGCACCCGCCTTTTTTGATGAAATTAGCGAAGAAATAAAATCAGCAGTTGATTATATTGTAAATCACCGACAAGAAGATACTACAAAAGCAGTCCCATCATCAATAATTAAACTTGGTGTAAATGGTGAGGTAAAAATTATTAGAGAATAGCCAAACTTCAAATCGTCCGTAAAGACATTTGAACGTTTCCAAGTCCTACTCAACATTTAAAGGTTTTAAATATTTAGATTTTACGAACACAACAACTTTTTCTATATTTTTTAAAACATGCTAAAGCCTAAACGTTTTGAAGTCCTGACGGACGTTCAAAACTTAAAAAAACTTCAAATTGTCTGTAAGGACATTTGAACATTTCCAAGTCCTGCGCAACATTTAAAGATTTTAAATATTTAGATTTTAATCAAAGTAAATATTTTATATATTTATAGCTTTGAATTTGTTTAAAAAATCACCTAAAACCAAACTGAAATGTCATCAAAACAAAAATTTGAATTATTAGATAAAAAAATACAAGAAGCCTTAAAAGGCGGAGGCGAAAAGCGTATTGAAGCACAACATAAACGCGGCAAACTTACTGCACGTGAGCGTTTGGAAATATTATTAGATAAAGGCACTTTTCAAGAATTGGGTATGTTTGTTACCCATCGTTCGCATGATTTTAATCTAGAGAAAGAAAAATATCCGGGCGATGGTGTAGTAACCGGTTACGGTACCATAAACGGACGCTTAGTTTATGTTTTCTCCCAAGATTTTACCGTATTTGGTGGTTCACTTGCCGAAGCGCATGCCGAAAAAATTGTAAAAATAATGGATTTAGCCATGAAAAACGGTGCTCCCGTAGTTGGTTTAAACGATTCGGGAGGAGCACGTATTCAGGAGGGCGTAGTTTCACTGGGCGGATATGCAGATATTTTTTATCGTAACACATTGGCATCAGGTGTTATTCCGCAATTATCCGCAATTTTAGGACCTTGTGCAGGGGGAGCTGTTTATTCACCGGCAATTACCGATTTTAATTTTATGGTAGCAAATACCTCCTATATGTTTGTTACCGGGCCCAATGTAGTTAAGACGGTTACACATGAAGAAGTTAGCTCAGAAGAGCTTGGCGGAGCATTTACCCACGCATCAAAATCGGGGGTTGCTCATTTTGTAGGGAACAACGAAGTGGAAACTTTAAACCAAATCAAGCAAGCTTTAAGTTATATGCCTCAAAATTGCGAGGAACTTCCTCCCGAAACAGAATATACTTTAAATGATGAAATCCGCAAAGAATTAAACGATATTGTTCCTGAAAACCCAAACCAACCCTACGATATAAAAGAAGTAATTTGTAATGTAATTGATAAAGACAGTTTTTTTGAAGTACACAAAGATTTTGCTGAGAATATTGTAGTTGGTTTTGGACGATTAGCAGGTAAAAGCATTGGTATTGTTGCTAACCAACCGGCATATCTGGCAGGTGTTTTGGATATAAATTCATCAAAAAAAGCCGCACGATTTGTACGCTTTTGCGATGCCTTTAATATTCCTTTACTGGTTTTTGAAGATGTTCCGGGTTTTCTTCCGGGAACCGACCAAGAATGGAACGCAATTATAACCAATGGAGCCAAATTGCTTTATGCTTTTTCAGAAGCAACTGTGCCGCGCATTACCGTAATTACACGAAAAGCCTATGGAGGAGCCTATGATGTAATGAATTCAAAACATATTGGTGCTGATTTGAATTTTGCATGGCCTACCGCAGAAATTGCCGTTATGGGAGCAAAAGGTGCAGCCGAAATTATTTTCCGCAAAGAAATAAAAGCAGCCGACAATCCCGAAGAAAAGCTGAAAGAAAAAGAAGATGAGTACAATGCCATGTTTGCACATCCTTATAAAGCTGCAGAACGCGGATATATTGACGAGGTAATAAAACCTGAACAAACACGCGAGCGACTTATTCGCGGTTTTAAAATGCTGGAAAACAAAGTAGATAAACTTCCGAAAAAAAAACACGG
>JALSLF010000176.1 GCA_026988445.1 Bacteroidales bacterium | reverse complement strand
TGGTATATTAGCAAAAAATAAGAACTATTCAGCTACCGGCTAATTAAATAATTCATCAATATTTTCCGGCGGGTCGCCCCAAACGGCTTTTTCGCCTTTTACAATAATCGGGCGCTGCAATAGTTTTAAATTTTCCGATATAATTTTTACCCATTCCTCATCGCTAAAAGATTTGCCTTTGTAATTTTCTTTAAAAATTTTTTCTTGTTTGCGAATCATTTCTTCCGGCTTTTTCCCGAGTTTTTTTAAAATTTCTTTCAATTCAGTTTCGCTAATACCTGTTTTTAAATATTCTACAATTTCAAAATCATTGGTTTTTGTTTCAAGATATTGTAAGCCGGCACGACTTTTTTTACAGCGTGTGTTGTGATAAATTTTTGTTTTCATTTTTTACTATTTTTGATATTGAGCTATTTGTTCAAAATTAATTTTCAATATAAGCAAAATAAACCGAAGTTCCCCATGATGCTTTTTGACGTTTAATATTTTGAAAATGGGTTTTCAGTTCATCGCAAAATGTTTTTTTAAAATTTATATAATCACTTTTTTCAAAATACTCTAAAATTTGTGCAATAAGTGGTGTTTTCCCATAATAATCATTTACAATTATTAGTTCACGTGCTATGCGTTTCATTTCTTTAAGAATTTTTTCGCGATAATCACGCGGAAAACCATGTAACATAAACGATGCCGTAACAATATCAAAAGATTTATCATCAAAGGTGTTTAAGTTTGTAGCATCGCCTACACTAAAATGAATTTCGGGCGAATATCTTTTTTGGGCACGATAAATCATTTTCTGTGCAAAGTCTATTCCATGTACTTTTTCAGCACCATGTTCTTTAAACAAGGCAGCCCATGCTCCGGGTCCTGTGCCTAAATCGAGTACGCTTTTGCCGGATAAATCTACTTCATTGAGCACATTTTTAATTGCTTTATTAAACCCTTTTTTTACATAATTATCTAATGCACTGTAAACCGGTGCTATTAAATTAAAAATCTGTTGATGCCGTTTAAGCGGGTTTTTGCTGAAAATCATGAAACCACTTTTTTGTAAAAATTACTCATACCTTTATTTTAAAATTGATATTGGTTAAATACCTTCTCAGAAACCATACAAAATTAAAAAAAGTTTCTTTTTGCGATAGTTTCCAAAGAGGCACTAATTAAAGTTAATCAATTATCATATTTAAATTATTTATGCCTAAGGATATAATCCGTTGATAAAACAAAATTAATAATATTTTAGCAAAAAATACCACTTATATCCATACACAAAAGACAAAGTCGAAATTTGTCTTTGCCGAAATGGGCAAATAATGATTTTAGAAATTACAAAACTACCTAATTTTTATCATGTCAGATACTGCTTTCACCATATTTTCCTATATATACCTATAATTTTAAATTGCGTAATTTAAGGCTAAAAATAAAAAAGAAAAATAGTTTGGAAATATTTATTAAATGATTTAACTTAAGCTCCAATATACCTATGCCGGGTTTTTGTGTATTCGTATTAAAACTAATAATTGTAAAATGAACATAAAAATAAAGAGTTTGATAAAAGGAATAATTCAGTTAAAGAGAGTGATAAATTACGCTCTTATTATTATTTTATTTATTCTTTTTAGCTGTAAAGAAACTGAAATTCCGGTACAAGAAAGCGGACTTTTTCATAAAACTGTTATGGTGGATGGTTTAAATAGAAAATATGCAATTTATATTCCTAGCGATATCGAAAGTATTTCTGTTCCTTTAATATTTGAGTTGCATGGAGGAGGTATATATATTGAAGATATGACAGGCGAGAGCGGTTATAAAACACCTTATAAACTATGGATGACACTTGCTGAAAGTGAAAAGTTTATTGTAGTATATCCCGAAGGAATGAATGGAGCTTATGATAAGCCAACCTGGAATGATTGTCGTGCAGATTGTATTGTGAGTTCAGATGCAAATGATGTACTGTTTGTCGAAACATTAATCGATATTGTCTCTGATAATCAGAATATTGACCAAAATAGAATTTATATTTCAGGAACATCAAACGGTGGGTTTATGGCATTAAGACTTGCCGTTGAAAAAAGCAATAAAATAGCTGCTGTTGCTGCAATAGCAGCAGCTATGCCTGCTGTATCAGAGTGCTATATGCCGGTTAGTCCAATATCCGTATTGTTTATGAATGGAACAAATGACAATCATATGCCTTATACGGGCGGCTATGTGTCAAATCCTCCAAATCCCGATTATGGTTCAGCTTTATCTACTGATAGTTCTATAAGGTTTTGGCAAAACTTTAATCATACTGATACAATAGCTCAAACGTACGTATTCCCGGATTTGGATAGTACAGATGGAGGAATTGTTGAGCGTTTTTCTTATAAGAACGGTAAACAAGGAACAGAAGTTGTTTTATATAAAATTAATGGAGGAGGTCATTCAGCACCAAGTATTCAAGAGCAATATTCAGAATTGTTTGAACAATACTTTAATAAGCAAAATCATGATATTGAAATGACAAAGGAGGTCTGGAATTTTTTCAAGAACAAATCTTTAAAATAAACTATTACCTAAATTGAGCGATTATGTACAAAAAGAAGTGCCAAGATATTGAGATTAAAAAGTTTAGAAAAAAAGTAAGAATACCCTTTGGTATTAGCGTCTTTTTTTGTAAATATTTTTAAATCAATAGATTGGTGCTTATTGAAGTAGGTAATCGCTCAATTTAGGTATTAATCAGTAAGTTTTTGGGAACTATCAAATTTTATAAAAAGAAACTTTTTAATTTTGCACTGTTCCCAAAACTCATTAATTAATTGAAGCTTAATCAAAAACCTTTGGTTAATTATATTTTCTACTTAATTACTCCTAATTCCTTACCCACTTTAATAAAAGCAGCAACAGCTTTATCCAAATGCTCACGTTCATGCGCTGCAGATAACTGAATACGGATGCGTGCTTGTCCTTTTGCTACCACTGGATAATAAAAACCAATAACATAAATGCCTTCGTCTAATAATTTTGCAGCAAAATCTTGCGATAATTTTGCATCGTAGAGCATTAGTGCAATGATTGCCGAATCGGAAGGTTTTAAATCAAAACCTGCTGCGCTCATTTTTTCTTTAAAATAAGCTGCATTATCCATTAATTTATCGCGCAAGTCGGTTGTTTCCGTTAATAAATCCATAACCTGAATTGCTGCACCGATAATTGCCGGCGAAAGTGAATTGGAAAATAAATACGGGCGTGAACGCTGGCGGAGCATATCAATAATTTCTTTTTTTCCTGTGGTAAATCCTCC
>JALSLF010000175.1 GCA_026988445.1 Bacteroidales bacterium | reverse complement strand
TCACCATCCGCCAGCTGGCGGATGTCTGCGTGTCTCAAAACTGCGCTACACCAATACTAACGCACACCCGCCAGTAGTCGGGCAAGTTTTTGGCTTTTCGCTACGAACATAGCTGCGGATTTAAGGTATACTAACAAGCAAGCTGTTACAAAAAACACAAAAATATTTTTATTTGAACATAAGTTCATTAATTTTGCACAAAAAACAGTCTATGCCTCGACCTAAACGAAAACGGAAAATATTTAGCTTGCCGCTTGCCGAAGGTTTTAAGCCCTTTGGCGTCCCTTTTAATGATGCCGAAGCCGTAGAACTTTTATTCGAAGAATACGAAGCAGTTAAACTTGCTGATTATCAACACCTAACGCAAGAAGAAGCTGCAAAAAAAATGAATGTATCGCGACCAACATTTACACGCATATACGAAAAAGCCAGAAATACCATTGCCGAAGCCTTAGTTGAAGGTAAAATTTTAATAATTGCCGGCGGGCATGTGGATATTGATGATGAATATACAAATCATAGAAAAGAAAAAATAAAATACGAAATCGGGCAAGGAGGATTTTGTATCTGCCTAAAATGTGAAATTCGTTTAGAACACATAAAAGGACAACCTTGCCGGCAAAGAAAATGCCCGCAATGTGGCGAAAAAATGTATCGTGAAAATTCTTACTATCATATTCAGGCAAAAAATAAGAAGGATTAATACCGAAATTAAGCTAAAAATATTTTTACTTTATAACAATTTGAAATAAATTCGCACAAAAAATCTAATACTTAAAAGAAATGGATACAAAAAACTTAGGATTTAACACAAAACTCATACATGCAGGAGCATATGATGAGCCTCTCGGAAGTGCAACAGTACCTATATACCAAACTTCTACATTCAAATTTAAAAATGCGCAACATGGTGCCGATTGTTTTTCAGGTAAAAGCGACGGATACATCTATACACGTATTGCAAACCCTACCATAAAAGCGCTTGAAGACAATATTGCCGCTTTAGAAAATGGTTTTGCCGGAATTGCAACAAGCTCAGGAATGGGGGCAGTATCTGCAATTTATTTTGCCTTGTTAGGGCAAGGAGCTCATATTGTTAGTACCGCATCGGTTTATGGTCCATCGCGTGGAATTATGGAGCAAGATTTCAGTCGTTTTGGTGTAGAATCAAGTTATATTGACACTTCAAATGTTGAAAATATTAGAAAAGCCATTAAAGCCAATACAAAAGTACTGTTTTTAGAAACTCCGGCTAACCCGACTATTGAATTAACCGATATTAAAGCCGCTGTTAAAATAGCTCATGAACATGGTATTACTGTGGTTGTAGATAATACTTTTTCAAGTCCTTATTTACAAAAGCCTTTGGATTTAGGTGCTGATGTGGTTTTCCATTCAATTACAAAATTTATTAACGGACATGCCGATGTTGTGGGTGGTGTTGTTGTTACCAAAACAGAAGATTTATACAAAAAAATTCGGCACGCTATGGTATATATGGGCAGCAATATGGACCCGCACCAAGCATATTTAGTTTTGCGCGGAGTTAAAACGCTGGCTTTGCGTGTAGAACGTGCCCAAGAAAATGCAATGAAAGTTGCCCAATATTTAGAAGCACACCCAAAAATTGCCTGGGTTAAATACCCCGGGTTAAAATCGCATCCACAGCACAATTTGGCAAAAGAGCAAATGAAGGGCTTTGGCTCAATGATTAGTTTTGGTGTAAAAGGCGGTTTAGATGCAGGACGTATTTTAATGGATAATGTTCATCTGGCATTGCTTGCTGTTTCACTGGGCGGAGTAGAAACATTAATTCAACATCCTGCCTCGATGACCCATGCAGCCGTATCGCACGAAGATAAAATTAAAGCCGGTATTACCGATGATTTAGTGCGCTTTTCGGTAGGTATTGAAGATGTAGAAGATATTATTGCCGATTTAGACCACGCTTTGGCAAAAGTATAATGAAGTATTTTTATGAACAATAGAAAAAGGGCGGTAACCACTCCGCCCTTTGCTTTTAACCTAATTATTAACCTAACCTATTATTATGAAAAAAACTCTTACTATTTTTAACGCTACAAAGATAAATACAGAAAGTGTTAAATTCATTTAAAAAAAGTTAAACAGTGTTAAAAATTACCGTTTTAAACGATAATGCCCCCGGAAACATTTGCGGCTCTGAACACGGGCTATCTTATATTGTTCATGCTGATAAAACCATTCTTTTTGATGCAAGCCCTTCCGATATTTTTTTAAAAAATGCGCAGAAATTAAATATCAGCATTGATTCTATTGATACGGTCGTACTAAGTCACGGACATTGGGACCACGGAAACGGATTAAAATATCTTTCAAATAAAATACTAATTACCCACCCCGATAGTTTTCAAAAAAAATATCGTAAAAAAAATCGTTCATACATAGGTCTTCCTCTTTCAGAAGAAGAAGCAAAAGAAAAATTTGAATTAATCCTTTCAAAAAAGCCCTTTAAAATTTCCGAACAAATTACTTTTCTTGGCGAAATACCACGAACAAATAATTTTGAAGCGCAAAGCACCGGTTTTGAATTAGAAAACGGAGCAGAAGATTTTGTATTAGATGATTCGGCACTTGCCGTGAATACAAAAAAAGGATTGGTGGTAATTTCCGGCTGTGCACATTCAGGTATTTGTAACATTATTGAATACGCAAGAAAAATCACGAAACAAACGCAAGTTTATGGAGTAATCGGCGGATTTCACCTTAAAGAAAACAATCTTCAAACTCAAAAAACCATTGAATATTTCAAACAACTAAGAATTTCTAAAATTTATCCTTCACATTGCACTGCTCTTCCCGCTTTATCGGCTTTTTATCAAAATTTTAAAATAAAACAAGTTTTAAGTGGTAATATTATTTATTTTTAAAGCAAATTTATATCAATTAATACATTGTATTGGCAATTTGATCAACATCAAGAAGTTACACTGAATAAGGTGTTTGCTTAAATCTTTTAAATTATAAAATTCTTTAAGATGATAAACAGCCTGAAAGGGTATATTAAATTGCACTTACAGTACGCATATAATTTATATTGTTTACATTAGCCCAAGTCGCTGCCATTGGGTTAATATAAAAACAGGCTTTCAGCCTGCATGAAGATAATTTTAATCTTGACGTAAAAATAAAAATTATGAATACAAAATTATTAGTTTCCGCTTTATTAATCATCCTTTTATCACAAAACAGTATCGCTCAAAAGCTAAATCATTTAAAAGGCACTGCTTTCCCGAAAGATGTTTTATCGGTTACACTATATA
>JALSLF010000174.1 GCA_026988445.1 Bacteroidales bacterium | reverse complement strand
TTGGAGCTTCCATATCGGCTTTGGTTGCTTGCGTAGCTTTGTATTGGTCGGGTGTGTCTTCATAAATGAAACTTGCTTCCAATGCTTCTTGCAAATAACTGTCGGGCGAAAATTGAAACCCTTTTTCGGCACGACGCTTTGCGTACAGGGCAATTAATTCTTTGGCAATATCTTTAACTCTGCCTTTTACTTTATTTTTTGTGTTTTGCCATACTTTTGAGCCCAATTTATGAATTTTGGGCGGTATGCCGTCGCCACCTTTGTATTTTGATATTTTATGTAAAGAATGAATACTTACAAAAAGTGTATCGTTATCTTTATAACTGATACGTATGGTTTCTTGTCGTTTTCCGTTTACATCAATACTTTGTAATCCGGCAAATTTACCAATGCCGTGATCTACATGAATTACATAATCTCCGGGTTTTAGTTGATTAAGCTCTTGCAAACTGATTGCTCCTTTTGTTTCAATCATTGCTTGACTTTTCAATTGCAAACGGTGATAGCGTTGGAATATTTGATGGTCGGTATAGCAATTAATTAGCACATCATGGTCGGCAAAACCTTCGTGTAGGGTAGGTGTAATTCCTTTAAATTCAGGTTGATTGCTGATTTCATCAGATTGCAGTATCGTTGCAATACGTTCAATTTGTTTTTCTTGGTCCGAAAGGATAAAATTTTTATAACCTTCTGTTTGGCGCTTGTACATATCGGAAGCAAGCAAATCAAAATTTTTATTAAATTCTGCTTGTCTTTGTGTTTTGAAAACAAATTGTTTTTCTGCCTTAAATATGCTCTGGTTTCCTTGCTCAATAACTGTATGGTTTTGTAACGCTTCAATGAATAATGTTCCTGAAATAAAATCATCAGCGTTTAAAAGTACATAGTCTTCGTTAAATTGTTCAGCGGGTTCTTTTTTAATTTTAGCGTATAGTTGTTCTAATCTTTCGGCAATATATTTAGTATCTTTAATCCAAATTATTGAGTTTGCGGGAAGATGACTAAATATTGCTTGCTTGTCTTTACTTTCACTGATTTTGTTTACATCAGGATGAACTATGATTTTATTTAGCTTTTCTAAGGATAATTGTTTTACAATATCAAATGTGCGAATGCTTTCTACTTCATCTCCAAAAAAATCAATACGGTAAGGTTTTTCGTTTGAGTAAGAAAACACATCAATAATACTTCCACGTACCGAAAAATCACCCGGTGCATATACAAAATCATTTTGACGGAAACCATATTCAAACAAAAACTCTTTAATAAACTCAATATCTAATTTATCACCAACACTTATCAAAAAACTATGTTCGCGGTGCAATTTACTCGATGCTTCTTTTTCAATAATTGCTTCGGGGTAGCTCACCACGGCACGGGCAGTACCGGTATTTAGTTTTTCAATAGTTTTATTGCGCTCAATAATGTTTTCTTCTAATTTTTTCAGGTTTTTCAGACTGATTAAATCTCTTTTATAAGACGAAGGCAGAAAATAAAATTCATTTTCGGGGAATAGCTTTTCTAAATCATTAAAAAAATAGCCTGCTTCCTCCTTATCGGGCAAAATAAAAAAATAAGTTTGTTCGCTTTTGTTTATTAAAGCATTGGCAAAAACTGCCGGCGAAGAACCCGATAATCCTTTTAATTGTATGTGTTTTTTTCCTTTGGAAAGAAATTCAAAAATTTCTTTAAAGTAAGGATGTTTTTGATAATATGTGCTTAAAACAGATAGTTTCAAATTTGTTGTTTTTTTTGAAACTGCAATTTTAGTAAATATTTACGGGAAATATGACAAATTACCAAAAAAAAGGCTTTCCTATATAGAAGGAAAGCCTTTCTGCTTTTTTGAAAAATTAATCCACCGGCTCGTCATATTTTAAAATAAAATCTTCGGCACGTTCTACCATTTGTCGCGAACCCACGTAAAAAGGTACTCTTTGATGCAATGAGTCCGGTTTGATATCCAAAATACGGCGACCTCGCCCGTCAGTTGCCCTTCCGCCTGCTTGCTCTGCCAAAAAAGAAATAGGATTACATTCGTACAATAACCTTAACTTACCGTGGGGATAACTTGCCGTAGAAGGATAAAGGAAAATACCTCCTTTTAACAGGTTACGATGAAAATCGGCAACAAGTGAACCAATATATCGTGAAGAAAACGGACGTTCGGTTTCTTCATCCATTTCTTGGCAATATTTAATGTATTGTTTTACTCCCTCAGGAAATTTAATATAGTTTCCTTCATTTATTGAGTATATTTTTCCTCTTTGGGGAGTTTTTATTTGCCGGTGCGATAAACAAAACTCACCAATTGAAGGATCCAGTGTAAAACCATTTACTCCTCTGCCGGTTGTATAAACCAACATAGTAGATGAACCATATATTATATAGCCTGCCGCCACTTGTTTCGTGCCTTCTTGTAAAAAATCTTCAAGTTTTGCTTTATGACCGCGTGGCGAAATGCGCCGGTAAATTGCAAAAATTGTCCCAATCGATACATTTACATCAATATTTGATGAACCATCTAATGGATCCATGGTTACAATATATTTCCCATCTTTTGCCAATTCACCGTCAAAAGTAATTATATCTTGATTTTCTTCCGATGCAATTCCACAGCATTCACCGCTTGCCATTAATGCACTAATAAATTGTTCATCGGCAAAAACATCTAATTTTTTTTGTGCCTCTCCCTGAACGTTCAGCCCGCCTACTTCACCAAGTATATCCACAAGTCCGGCTTTATTGACTTCTCTGTGTACAATTTTGGCGGCTATACCAATATGACTCAATAATCGGGAAAGCTCACCTTTTGCATAAGGAAACTCCGATTGGCGTTCTATGATGAACTCATTTAAGGTTAATACTCCTTGACTATTCATTATTAAATTTTTTTAGGTTTGATTTTATGCCGTAAAATTAGTAAAAAAAGTAGGAACTTTTTATCTTTTTTATTAGAATTGATATACTTATGTTTATTGACATCCTTAAATACACCGATATGTTTTTGGCTTTGCCGTAGGCAAAACCATGTCCGACTACCGGCGGATTAGTGCTCTAAGTGCTCTTTGTGGTAAAAAACATAAACATCGTAGATGTTTAAAACTTGTCCGGCTTCTGCCGGATACCAATAACTTGTTTGCCAACTATTTCACTTCTATATATTTTCCATTTAAAATGGAGACAGAACCATTTACAACGTATTTTATTGTAGATTTGCATTTTTATTCTATTTTTTTGATGCATGTTGAAACGTCTCATTGCTCAATCTAAGTATTATACAATCACTTTTTATGACTAATAAAAGTTTAAAAATAT
>JALSLF010000173.1 GCA_026988445.1 Bacteroidales bacterium | reverse complement strand
GCAGATATTCCTCCAAGAAATAAGCCTTCAAGAATAGCATAGATAGGCGCTGTAATATGCGCGTAGTTTGGTTTAAATATAGTTATCAATGCAACAATAAAGCCACCGATAGCACCTAACATTCCCCAGGCAGAAATACCAGAATTCCAAGTAAAATATGATGTTAGTGCTACTAAAAGTAATGATAAAATAGTTTTATTTACTGTTCCGTTAATACTCATCATTCCTTCGCCGGCTGCTTCTTCATAAACTCGGCTAAGGGTATTTTTGCTCAAAGCCGGATTTGATGATTGTCCTATTCTCATAATGTTTTTTTTAGGGTTATTAATTAAATGTTTTCTAAAAAATAAACAACTTCTTCATTTAACCAAGAGGCTGTTTCTTTATTAAAATTATTTATTTCGTTTATGAAATTTATTACTTTTTCTTTATATTGCTCTTTCCTGCCAATTTGCAACAATGCTCGCCCCAAAGCTTTTTTTACATGAAAATTTTTATCTTTTGCAATTTCTTTAAAGCACAGAAAAAATTGTTCCATTTGTTCCGGGCTGACAATTTGTCCTTTCTGAAAAATTCGAGCTAACACCAAAAGTGCCGTTACACGTGTATATTCATCTTCTGATTTGCACCAACTATAGGCATATTCAATGGTATTTGGCAAATTGCTTAACAGATTTAATGCTGCCTGTTCTGCCAACTCTATGTTATTGATACCTAAAATATAGTCCTGAATTTGCTCTTTGGTCAATTTTTCAGCATCGGCAATCATCAGTGAGAGTATTTTTGTTTCTCTGAAATCTTTTTGCCAAAGATATAGAGCCAAGTCTTGCTTGCCCGAATACTCTTTTGCAAAAGCCTTTAAATCAATCAAGGAAACACCAAAACTACGTGTATAATTTAAGCCCAATCGCTTCATACTGTCAACAACCGGTCCGTTCTCACGTGTTCTAAGGCGTTTGAGCAATGTTTTATATATATCTGCAACTTTTTCCACTGTTTTTTTGTCTAATTTATGCAAAAGTATATTATTTTTAATGTTTTAAAAATAATTTATCTTTTTTAACATATACCCTAAAATTTAAGATGATGAAAAACACTAAAATTATTATTATTTTATTAATTGGTGTTCTGTTTTTTGCATGCGATAAAAATGATGAAAAACAAATTGCCAAGATTATTGACCACAATGCTGCTGTTTTGGATAAAATTCCTACCGAATGGATTAATTCGGCAAAAGAAAAATTGCATATTGCTTACGGACATACTTCGCACGGATCGCAACTTATTACCGGAATGACCGGTTTAATGGAATGGAAAGGTGATTTATATAAATGGAACAACGGTGCAATGACCGGTGCCTTGGATATTCGTGATCAAATTATGGGAGGAGATTTAGGACATAATGGCGACCTTGAATGGGAAAGTGCTACACGTTCTTTACTTGATGACCCGCGAAATGATGATATCAACGTGGTAATTTGGTCTTGGTGCGGTGGGGTTTCAGATAATACAGAGGGTGGAATTAATATCTACTTGGATGCTATGAACCGGTTAGAGATTGATTACCCTGATGTTCAGTTTGTTTATATGACCGGTCATTTGGACGGAACTGGTGAAGAAGGAAATTTGCACATCAGGAATGAGCAGATAAGGAAATATTGTAAAGACAACAATAAAATATTGTACGATTTTGCCGATATCGAATCGTATGACCCGGACGGGAATTATTATTTGGATAAATATGCCAACGACAATTGTGATTACGATTCAAACGGTGATGGAACGCGAGATAAAAATTGGGCTATCGATTGGCAAAATGCTCATGAAGAGGGAGTTGATTGGTATCAGGTTTCGGTTGCGCACAGTCAACCGCTTAACGGTAATTTAAAAGCTTATGCGGCTTGGTATCTTTGGGCGCGATTAGCCGGTTGGGATGGAAATTAAGACGTATAAAAATTAGCAAACTATTTTGCCGTTCAACAAAATAGTTTGCTAATTGATTTTATTTGTTTACAT
Source organism: Bacteroidales bacterium (assembly GCA_026988445.1). Lineage (GTDB taxonomy): Bacteria > Bacteroidota > Bacteroidia > Bacteroidales > NBLH01 > NBLH01. The sequence continues at coordinate 1,316 of JALSLF010000173.1, read as the reverse complement.
AGGTTTTTTCAATACCAATTTTAATTAATTGCCCTTGTTTTAATTTTGCGGACGAATCAATATCGTTAATTATCGACAGATAGTCCGTATCAAGTACATTATGCGTACGTTTTGAAAGTTCTGCAAGCGTTTCACTTTCTTGCGCCGGTACTATTTTCAATACAGTAACTTTTATAGAATTTTTTTCATCGGGTGTAATGGGTCGAAGACTAAAAATTGATTTTTTCAATACTTCATTATATGTAGAATTTCCTGCTGCCATAAATAAAAATGTATATTTATTCATGTTTAGCCAAAGCATGTGTATGATTATTTTTTCTTTTGCATCTTTTCCTTTTAATGATATTATATAAGCATCACGACCGTTTACTTTTGTTTTTTTATCATTAATAAATATAACTTTCGATGTATCGATATTTTCTTTGGTTTCTTGGGCATAAGCAGAAGGTGCTTTTTGTTCATTTTTTACACCCATAAATAGTTGAGCCTTTTTTGTACTATCTACTGCTCCCACCATCTGTGGCGAATTTGCAGTAATCCATCCTTTCGGAAATTCTATTACAAAACCCATATCAGGATGTAAAAAAACATTTTCTCTGAAAATACCGTGCGCCGGATTATCTTTTATACAGATACCTTCAAATTGCTTAATAAAATCATTTTTATTAGGAATAAATGGTTTTTGTGCTATTATTTTTGTGTGGCTTGCATTTTTTTCAATATGCTGTTCACGTTTTTTAGTCATCGGGTGCGAGTCAAAAAAACTAAATTTTGCCTCCTCATTTGTTTCTAACCGGCTTACTTTTTCAAGACGATTAAGAACCTTAATCAGTGCATCGGGTTGATATCCTGCTTTTGCAGCTACGACAATGCCGTATTCGTCTGCCTCGTTTTCGTGTTGGCGGCTGTATGAAGAGCTGAATATTTGAGTGGTAAATTTTATGGGCGAATTAATTAAATTACCTAATTCGGGGCTGACTACTTCGTGGATAATATTACCGGGAATTTGCAATACGGCAGGTAATATACCTTGTTTCATTGATTTAATACTGTGCCTGAAATAAGCGTGTATAATTTCGTGCCCCATAACACCAGCCAATTCAGCTTCTGAGTTAATTAAGGGTAAAATCCCTCTTGAAATATAAATATACCCTCCGGGTAAAGCCATTGCGTTTGGCTCTTTCATATCAATAATGTAAAAACTGAAATCAAATTGTTTTTTTTGTAGTGTTGCCACTAAACGATTACCAAGTTTTTTAATATAAGTTTCTGATGGATGTTGATAAATACCTATGGTATTTATAATTTCCTTGTGG
>JALSLF010000172.1 GCA_026988445.1 Bacteroidales bacterium | reverse complement strand
TAAACAAAATAATTTCCTTTTTGCCAAGCCCCTTCTGTATCCTGCCAATACCATTGTTCGTTTAAGGGAAATCCGTTTTTATCTAATTTGTAAACAATTTTTTCAAAATAGCTTGCTTTATAAAAGTTTTCAATTAAAACACTTACCGAGTCATTTGTCCAATCATAGCTATATTTTGTCGAAAGTACGCCATTTTCGTACTTAATAACATTATCTATACGGTTATCAAGATAAGTAATTGCTGTGTAATTATTTGTGTTTTCAGCCTCATAGTAGCGAATTGGCTTCCGGTTTTCGTTATATTCAATAATGTAAGAAACCGTTCCTCCTGTTTCACCGGCAGGTTTCGTTATTCGCGTTAACAAACACCCTGCTCCGGTGGGATTAACATTATCTTTATTACAAGAAATTAAAAAAAGAAATGATGCGATAAATAAATAAATTAAAATATTAACAAGTGTTCTCATTGTATTAATATTTAGTATAGATTATCGTATTCTTAATTGAATTATTTTTTAAAAATAAAAATACCCTTTGGTGTTTGAGATTTTTTTGTTAATCTATAACTGCTTACTAAAATTGATAATTGCTTAATTTAGGTCTAACTTACCGTTAATCAAGGATGAAATCAAAGGTTTTATTTTATTGAGCGATTCTTTATCCTTTCCCAAATAAGCAAGTGCACCTTTTTTAAGCAACTCTTGTTTAACTGAAGGCTGCTCTTGCCCCGAAATAACAAGCACTTTTATTTGCGGATAATGCTCTTTTATAACATCCAAAATTTTATCTCCGGTATCAGCTTGCAGCTCATCATCCATTAAAAAATAATCCAGCAAAACAATATCCGGTTTTTGGCTGAGTTCATATCCGGCTTCTTTTGTACTGTAAAAAGTTTGAATTTGTATATCAATACCTTTTTTCTTATAATCTGCTTTAAGTTCTTCAAGCAGATTTACAAGAATTTCAATGAATACAAAATCATCTTCAACAATAAATATATTTATTTTGGTATCTGACATTGCTATATTTTAAATAGATTTTAGTACAAAATATTTACCAAAAACCAAACCAAAACAAAGTTACAAATATTTTTGTATTTATTTACGCGCATTTTTAATAAAAACACGTTTTATTTCATCCGGCTGGTTAATTGTTTTATAAAAGTCGTCTAAAAATTTTATCAAGTCATCTTTTGCCTTGTTGCTCAAATAAATATTATCGGTAATTAATTGATAAATCAGCTGCTTTTTTTGTTTAAACTCTTTAAATACCGTTTCTAATTCCTCGGGTGGTCGCTCATAGCCGCGATAAACCCTTTGCCTAACATGGCTTGTACCAATTATTGATGCAGGAACAGCATAGGGTGCATTTACAAAACCACTCCAATCAAAATCGTAAGGAACGGGATAAGGCACATGATTACCATCAACAAATAACAATTTTACATTATGAAGTTTTGCCAAACCCCAATCGGTATTGCCAATCATATATTGAAAAACAGCCATTTTAGTCATTTGTAGCTGATTCATACTTTGCTGGCGAAAGTTTTTTAATTTTAAGACTTTTCCGTTATTACGTTTTGCCATTTGGTCGGTTTCTTCAATAAAAAAACCATAAAAATCGAATAGTTTTTTATTATTGGCACTATCAATTAAATTAATATGTGCCAAACGAACCCGGTAACTATAATCGGTAAACAAATTATACATCTTATAAATAAGGTGCTCCTTTATTACCAGCTCTTGATAATTCTTATTTTTGGGCTGGCAGGGTACTACTAATTTTAAACGCGATTGTCCCGAAAAAATATTATCGCCCCAACGAACTTTTTTAGGGATTTTAAGTTTTAAAGGCGGAAAAGAACAATTATCCGAATTTCTTCTGAAATTCCCCCTTGTCTGAACCTTTATTTTTAATTTTACCGTATCACCGGATATATCAGTATAATAAACTTTTGCTTTATGATAAGTCCTTTTTTCACCAATATCGGAAAATACTGCTTTTTTATTAAGTTTTAAGTCAAAATTAAGCAATTCATCACCATTAAATAAATGGCTATTCTCATAATTGGGAATACTGTCTTTTGATGTATGCTTTTGCGAAAACAGAGCAAAAACAGGGAAAAACATCAAAATAAATACAAATAATTTTCGCATAAAATTTAAAAATTAATAATACCAAACAACTTTAAGCTAAAAATAAATAAAACGCCAATAAGTATCCACCTTACAAAGCCTGCTCCCCATTTTACGGCAAAAATTGAAGCCAGAATTCCACCACTGAGGTTTCCCAATCCGGTAACAAAACCAATCAGATACTCTACCTGTCCGTTTGCCATAAAAACCCAAAATACAAAAGGGGTATAAATCAGCACTACAAAAATTTTAATAGCTGCAGCTTTTACCAAATCATAACCGGATATCCAAACCAAAGCGGCAATCATAAAAATACCGAAACCAATATGCAAAAAACCACCGTAAATACCCAATATAAAATAAATAAATAAGTGTCCGAAGGTAACTTTTCGCGTACTTAAAATTTTCTTTCCGTGTATCCACCGGTCCGGATTATAGAAAAGAAAAAACAACATCACACTCAAAACTACCCCAATCAATTTTTCAAAAATACCGGTATCTATATTAACTGCTATTTCTGCACCAATAACGGCACCAAGCGTTACAGGGATAGAAATATACAATCCTTTTATCAAATCCAGTTTTTTTTCTTTATAAAAACTGTACGAAGTAGTAATTGCTTGCATAATCACCCCCAAACGAACTGTTCCGCTAGCTGTATTTATAGGTAAGCCGAGTATTGAAAACAAAAAATAATTTATGGCAGTACCGCTCCCTGCAAAAGTATTGATGAAACCCGCTAAAAAACCGGCTACAAACACAATGCTTAGTATCTGCCAAGAATAAATATTATATTGCATTAAAAACTCTGTTATCATATTCAAAAACAACTTAATTGCAAATGTAAAAGGATTTTTGAATTTAACCTAAACTGAGCGATTATATACAAAAAGAAGAGCCAAGTGCTATTTTTCAACGAAAAAACACTATTGCAAACATAATATTGAATATCGAACACCGATTAACGATTTTTGATTTTAGAAGTTGAAAACTTCTTAGGGATAATTCAAAAATCTAAAATAAATCTTAAATCGTTAATCGGTGTTCCTTATTCTTAAATCAAAGCAAAACGGAGCAAATATGTACAAAGAAGAGCCAAGTGCTATTTTTCAACGAAAAAACACTATTGCAAACATAATATTGAATATCGAACACCGATTAACGATTTTTGATTTTAGAAGTTGAAAACTTCTTAGGGATAATTCAAAAATCT
>JALSLF010000171.1 GCA_026988445.1 Bacteroidales bacterium | reverse complement strand
TTGCGAAAAATTTACAAAAGTAGCATAAGCTGTAAGAATTATACTTACAACTATTGTTTCGATGATAAACTGTAAATCAATATTCATAAAATTAAATGCTTTTTGGTAGTTTAAAGATACAAAATTTCTATAAATCTACCAAAAAGCAAATATTAAAATATGAATAATCAAGTCGATAATACCAAACACAAACGTTCAAATGTCCTTACGAACGATTTGAAGTTAAAAAACCAATCTTTACTTCACACTTTCAATTAAAACTTCCAGAATTTTTTGAGCGGCTACCGATACGGATGTTCCGGGTCCGAAGATACCTACAACTCCTGCATCATATAAAAACTGATAATCCTGATGCGGAATTACACCACCGGCTATAACCATAATGTCTTCACGCCCAAGTTTTTTCAGCTCTTCAATTACTTGGGGTACAAGTGTTTTATGTCCGGCAGCAAGACTTGAAACGCCCAATACATGCACATCGTTTTCTACGGCTTGTTTGGCTGCTTCGGCAGGTGTTTGAAACAGGGGTCCTATGTCCACATCAAAGCCAATATCGGCATAACCTGTGGCAACTACTTTTGCTCCGCGGTCGTGTCCGTCTTGTCCCATTTTTGCAATCATAATTCGCGGACGGCGACCTTCTAATTCGGCAAACTTTTCAGCCATTTCTTTGGCTTTCTCAAACTCTTTATCACTTTTTGATTCTGACATATATACTCCTGATATTGAACGAATAACTGCTTTGTATCTACCCACTACTTTTTCCATGGCATAGGATATCTCACCAAGACTTGCACGGCGCTTAGCTGCCTCAACCGAAAGTTCCAGTAAATTGCCTTTTCCTGTTTTTGAAGCTTCGCTAATTTTTTCTAAAATTTCTTGCACTGCTTTTTCGTCTCTATTAGCTCTTAATTCTTTTAAGCGGCGTATTTGTGCCTCACGTACCGATGTATTATCAACTTCCAGAATATCAATAGGTGCTTCTTTATCCAAACGATATTTGTTTACACCCACAATAGTATCAATACCGGCATCAATACGTGCTTGTTTGCGTGCTGCTGCCTCCTCAATACGCATTTTCGGGATACCTGTTTCAATAGCTTTTGCCATTCCGCCTAATTCATCTACTTCTTTTATCAGCTCCCAAGCTTTTTCGGCAAGTTCTTTGGTCAGGGTTTCCACATAATAGGAGCCAGCCCAAGGGTCAAGCGAACGACAGATGTTGGTTTCCTCCTGCAAATAGATTTGTGTATTTCGTGCAATACGCGCCGAGAAATCGGTAGGTAAAGCAATGGCTTCGTCCAAGGCATTTGTGTGTAAAGATTGCGTATGCCCTAATGCTGCTCCCATAGCCTCAATGCAAGTACGTGCCACATTATTAAAAGGGTCTTGCTCGGTTAAACTCCAACCCGATGTTTGCGAATGGGTGCGCAATGCTAATGATTTAGGATTTTTCGGATTAAATTCCTTTACAATTTTTGCCCAAAGCATTCGCGCTGCACGCATTTTGGCAATTTCCATAAAATGATTCATGCCGATTGCCCAAAAAAACGAAATACGCGGTGCAAAAGCATCAACACTTAAACCGGCTTTTATTCCTGCTTTTAGATATTCTTTACCGTCTGCCAAAGTATATGCCATTTCAATATCGGCGGTAGCTCCGGCTTCTTGCATATGGTAGCCCGATACCGAAATAGAGTTAAACTTAGGCATGTATTTGGATGTGTATTCAAAAATATCGGCAATAATGCGCATTGAAAACTCCGGCGGATAAATATAAGTATTCCGCACCATAAACTCTTTGAGAATATCGTTTTGAATGGTACCCGAAAGCTGTTCTAATGTTGCCCCTTGTTCTAAACCGGTAACAATATAAAATGCCATAACGGGAAGTACTGCTCCATTCATGGTCATCGAAACCGACATTTTATCCAAAGGTATTTGGTCAAAAAGGATTTTCATGTCTAATATTGAGTCAATGGCAACCCCTGCTTTACCAACATCACCCACAACTCGCTCATGGTCAGAGTCGTAGCCGCGATGCGTAGCAAGATCGAAAGCAACGGATAAACCTTTTTGTCCGGCAGCCAAATTTCTCCGGTAAAAAGCATTAGACTCTTCGGCGGTTGAAAATCCGGCATATTGACGAATTGTCCAAGGACGCATTGCATACATTGCCGAATAGGGGCCCCGCAAATAGGGGGGTAATCCGGCTGCATAATCCAAATGCTCCATATTTAACAAATCATCTTCTGTATAGATTTGTTTCACGGCGATATGCTCCGGTGTCTCCCAAACACTTTGATGTTCCGTTTGTAAATCAGTTGTTTTCGGAACATTTTTTATATCAATATTTTTAAAATTTGCTCGCATTTTTATTTTTTTAGATTTTATATTTAATCGTACAAATGCTTAATTGTACCTAAAATTTACTTTTGTTGTTATTCAATAAACGTTCAAATGCCCTAGGACGATTTGAAGTTTATTTACTAATTTCATCAACAAAGCCTTTAAGCTCTTCAAGCGCATTGCTTTTTATATGAATGAAATGCTCAATACCTTGATTTTGTAATTTTTCGATAATTTTTTTAGGATATCCGGCAACAACAATGATTTTCTCATCTTTTAATGCTTCGTAAATTTCCGGTGCTATCTGCTCGTATTCATCATCGCTACTGCAAATTACCACAATTTCGGCATCCGATTTTTGAGCTGCTGCAATACCTTCTTTTACGGTTTCAAAACCTAGATTATCAATTACTTTAAATCCGGCACAGGCAAAAAAGTTTGACGAAAAGCCTGCTCGTGCTTTGCGCATAGCTAAATTTCCATAAGTAAGTAAAAATACCGAAGGTATTTTTTTCATTCGTTCCACATTACACCTTAAGTTTTCAAAAGCTTGTGCACCGCGATATATTTTTAAAGGCTCGGCTACAAAGTCTTTTCCTTTTTGGGATTTCGGAAAAATATTCAGCTCTTCAATATCTTTATCCAATTGTTCGTTTTGATTTGGATATTGGTTTGTCCCGAGAAAAACTTCACGGCGCAAGGCAATGTTTAAATTACGTTTTTGGCTTGTTTCGTTAATTTTCTCTTGAATAAATCCTTTTTTCAAGGCTTCTAAATATCCGCCTTTTTCTTCGGTATCCAAAAATAGCTGCCAAGCATTTTCAATAAGCGAATTGGTCAAATTCTCAATATAATACGAACCGGCAGAAGGGTCGGCTACTTTATTGAAATACGATTCTTCTTTCAAAATAATTTGTTGATTGCGTGCTATACGCGCTCCAAAATCATCATCTTCATTATATATCCTGTTAAAGGGCAAAACACTTAAAGAATCGGTACCGC
>JALSLF010000170.1 GCA_026988445.1 Bacteroidales bacterium | reverse complement strand
GACAAGGCAACACCGGTAAATTTTACTAATCACGCTTATTTTAATTTAAACGGTACTGATTCTAATAGCTTGATTTTAAATCATCTTCTAAAAATAAATGCAGACAACTACACTCCAATAGATAATACTTCAATACCCACAGGAGAAATTGTAACAGTAGAAAATACACCTTTTGATTTTAGAAAATATAAACCAATAGGAAAAGATATTGATGCCGATCACCCGCAAATAAAAAACGGTAAAGGTTATGACCATAATTTTGTGCTAAACGGAGCAAACGATGAATTAAAATTTGCTGCCGAAGCAATATCACCGGTAACAGGTATTTCTTTAAAAGTGTTTACCACAGAGCCGGGGATGCAATTTTATACCGGTAATTTTATAAATATAGATGAATTTGGCAAAAAATATGTTCCGCATTCCGGATTTTGCCTTGAAACACAGCATTTCCCCGATTCACCAAACAAAGCTGAATTTCCGAATACTATTTTACATCCGGGCGAAATATTTAAAAGTAAGACAATATACAGATTTGGATTGACCGATTTCCGTTAATCTACTGCAGTCATCAGATGAGTAATTCATCAGATGACTTCAGCCCAAATGCAGCAATTATAAACTTTTAAATTACTCACTTATCATTTTTTTCATTCCTTCGGTCATAAATATTTTATACTTATCAGGATGCTCAGGGTCAGGGTAAATCAAATATGCATCTAAATTTCCTAAGCGTTTTAATAATTCCTTAGATTTTTCCAATCCTATAACCATACAAGTTGTGGCATAAGCATCAGCGGTAATGCAATCATCAGCTATAATAGTAGCACTTAAAATAGATTGTTTTGCAGGATAACCTGTTTTCGGATTAATGGTATGACTGTATTTTACACCACTTTCTTCATAAAATTTACGGTAATTACCGGAAGTTGCTAAAGATTTATTTTTTAGTTCAATAACGGCTTGTAATTGCCTGTTACTTTCATCGGAATGCTCAATAGGCTTATCAATACCTACGCGCCATAATTTCCCATTAGGGTTAAGCCCTTTAGCCCGAATTTCCCCTCCTATTTCAACTAAATAGTTTTCAACACCCTTATTTTCCAAAAATTCAGACACATAATCAACTGATTGTCCTTGGGCAATTGCATTACCATCAAGCATAATACGCGGGTCTGATTTAATCAAACGGGAATGTTCCAACTTGACTTTGTCCATACCCACAAATTGCATTAAACTATCAATCAAAACACTATCAATATTAGATTTTTTGGAGAATCCAAATCCATAAGCATTAACCAAAGGAGCAACCGTAATATCAAAAGCACCTTCGGATTGTTCGTAAACTTCTTTTGATTTGCTGAAAAACTCAATAAATAAACTGTCCGGGACAACACTTGTATCATTGGTATTAATACGCGATATAATAGAGTTTTCAATATAAGTAGATAAAGATAAATCAAAGGCTTTAAGCAAAGAGTCTATTTCGCCGGAATACTCTTCGTTTCCTTGATAAGTAATATGGTAAGTTGTTCCCTGCGCATAACCACCCAGTTTATAATAAGAATGATTGTTATTACAAGCAAAAAGAAAAATACCGACCAACAAAATAGATGTAGTTAATTTATTCATTTTAAGCGACTTTACAAAAACAATAAATACAATAAAAAATGCCACAACAAAATTGTGGCATTTTTTTATAAAATAAAAATATTTTTACGAACCAAAATCATCGTATGCTATCATTTCATCAGGAACTCCTAAATCATACAGCATTTTAGTAACAGCAGCATTCATCATAGGAGGTCCACACAAATAATATTCTATTTCTTCCGGTTCTTCGTGATTTTTCAGATATTCATCAAAAATTACTTGATGGATAAAACCAACCGGTCCATCCCAGTTATCATCAGGCATAGGCTCTGATAATGCAATAGTAAATTTAAAGTTATCAAATTCTTGTTCAATCTTTCTAAAATGATCTTCGTAAAAAATTTCACGCTTAGAACGTGCACCATACCAGAAAGTAGCTTTACGCTTCGTTCTTTTTGTAAGAAACTGGTCAAAAATATGCGAACGCATAGGAGCCATACCTGCACCACCACCAATAAACATCATTTCCCTGTCCGTTTCTTTAATAAAAAATTCACCATAAGGACCGGAAATTGTAACTTTATCGCCCGGCTTACGCGAAAAAATATAAGAAGAACAAATCCCCGGATTAACATTCATAAATGCATTTTTTGCTCTATCCCAAGGCGGGGTCGCAATACGAATGTTTAGCATGATAATATTTCCTTCTGCAGGATGATTTGCCATTGAATAAGCACGATAAGTTGGTTCAGGGTTAACCATCTTCAAATCCCACATATTGAATTTATCCCAATCTTCATGGTATTCTTTTTCAATATCCATGTCTTTAAAATCAACAGTGATTTTAGGTACATCTATTTGAATATAACCACCTGAACGAAAATCAAGGTGTTCACCTTCGGGTAATTTAACCACAAATTCTTTAATAAATGTAGCCACATTATGATTAGAAACCACTTCGCACTCCCATTTTTTAATTCCCATAATTTCTTTAGGAATTTCAATTTTAATGTCCTGCTTAACTTTTACCTGACAAGCCAAGCGATAGTTATTTTGTTGTTCTTTACGCGAGAAAAAGGGTTTTTCGGTAGGTAAAATATCCCCTCCACCTTCTACAACTTGACATTTACACATACCGCAAGTACCCCCACCGCCACAGGCAGAAGGAAGCAATATTTTTTCATTACCCAATGTTGAAAGTAATGTACTTCCGGGAGAAACAACAAGTTCTTTATCATCATTAATAACTACTTTTACTTCGCCTGACGGTAAAAGTTTTGCTTTTGCATACAAAAGAATGGCAACGAGAAGCAGTATGATAATCAAAAAAACTGCTATACTTATGCCTATAACCATTGTATTTACACTTAAAAATATCATTGTACTAAATATAAAAGTTTATAATTTAATTCCCATGAAAGTCATGAAAGCTATTCCCATTAAACCCGTAACTATAAAAGTTATGCCTAAACCTCTTAATGGAGCAGGGACATTTGAATATTTTATTTTTTCTCTAATGGCAGCAATACCGACAATAGCTAAAAACCACCCGATACCGGAGCCTAATGCAAATGAAGTAGCTTCGACAATTGAAGTATATTCACGTTCTTGCATAAATAAAGCACCACCAAGTATAGCACAGTTAACAGCAATAAGAGGTAAGAAAATCCCTAACTCAGAATAAAGGGTAGGAGCAAATTTTTCAACAATCATTTCTACCAGTTGTACCATTGAAGCAATTACGGCAATAAACATAATGAA
>JALSLF010000169.1 GCA_026988445.1 Bacteroidales bacterium | reverse complement strand
CCGGTATGGGAAAAGTACAAATTAATGTACAAGGACAACTACGTACCTTAAATGCAATGACTAGTGATTTGGAAGATATTAAAACCGGTGCCGTTATCGAAGTGGATGAAGTAGTCAATGAGAATATCCTGGTAGTACATAAAGCAAGATAAATATTTAAAAATAGGACTTAATTAGCGGCAAACAAATATTCTATAATCTAATTTCTAAAATCTAAATTTTAAATATCATGGCTCAATTTATTGTAATAGCAATCGCTTTAGCGATACTTTTTGTTTTTATTCTTATTTATTCTTTATTTAGAAGATATAAACGTTGTCCTGCCGATCATATTTTGGTTATCTATGGTAAAGTAGGCGGTAAAGATTCTGCCCGGTGTATTCACGGTGGTGCAGCCTTTGTTTGGCCTATTATTCAAGATTATGAATATCTTGATTTAACCCCGATTCCTATTGAAGTTGATTTAAGAAATGCTTTGAGTAAGCAGAACATTAGGGTAAATGTTCCATCGCGCTTTATGGTCGGAATTTCTACCGAACCCGGTGTTATGAATAATGCAGCTGAACGTTTGTTGGGTTTAGCTCAGGATGATATTCATCATCTCGCTGCAGATATTATTTTTGGGCAGTTGCGCGTAGTAATTGCCACCATGGATATTGAGGAAATAAACAGTGACCGTGAAAAGTTTTTAGCAAATGTTTCTGAAGCAGTTGAACATGAGTTAATTAAAATCGGCTTAAAACTAATTAATGTTAATATTACCGATATTACTGATGAATCGGGCTATATTGATGCTTTGGGTAGAGAAGCTGCCGCCGGAGCCATTAACGAAGCTAAAAAAGCGGTTGCCGAAAAAGAAAGAGACGGTGCTATTGGTGAGGCAGAAGCCAATAGAACAAAAAGAATACAAGTTGCCGCAGCCAATGCAGAAGCCAATATTGGTGAAGCAGACGCAAAACAAAAAGAACGTGTTAAAGTGGCAGCAATGAATGCCGAAGCGGTTAAAGGAGAAAATACGGCAAAGGTAACCATTGCTAATTCTGATGCCGAGCGTAGAAAATTAGAAGCCGAAGCACGAAAAATTGCAATAACCGCTGAAAAAATAAACGAAGCCATGGCTCTTGCCGAAGCATATAAAGCCGAGCAAAAGGCAGAAATGGAGCGTGCGGAAAGAGAAAAAGCTTCGCAATATGCTGATATAATAATCCCTACTGAAGTTGAAAAGCAAAAAATTGAAATAGAAGCCGAAGCAGATGCGGAACGTATTCGTAGAATTGCAAAAGGTAATGCCGATGGAACCTATCAAAAAATGCTTGCCGAAGCAAAAGGTTTGTATGAAATATTGACCAAACAAGCCGAAGGTTTTAAACAATTGGTTGATGCAGCGGGAAACAACTCAAAAGATGCGGCTATGCTGATGATTGCTGATAAATTACCTGAAATCGTAAAAACTCAAGTAGAAGCAATTAAAAACATTAAAATTGATAAAATTACTGTTTGGGAAACAGGAAATGGGGGAGCAGGAACTTCTTCAACCGCTAATTTTATGAAAGGATTAATGGGAGCTATTCCACCTTTAGATGAGCTTTTTAAACAAGCCGGTTTGCAGCTTCCTGATTACATGACCGGAAATAAAGAAGATGATAAGATAGCGGATACAACGGAAGAAACGGAAGGTTAATTTTACGCAGTATCTATCTAAAAAAGCGGGCTATTAACTCGCTTTTTTACTTATGCAACTTTTTGTCGGATATTTTAGTCTTTTTGTTTAGAACTTTAATCTAATTATTTGACTTGTTCATAAAATAGATTTTTTATTTTATATACAGTTTTTTAATTTTACAAAAGCTACGAATAAACCAAACCTACCATAATTTTTTTAAACTTAAATTGAGGGCTATGAAAAAAAAATCTACTTTTCTATTAAAACTATTTTTTGCACTAATAATTTTACTTTTTTCCTTTGATAATTTAAGTGCACAAGCTAATGCAGGTATAGACCAAGAAGTTTGTGTGGATTCAGCTTCTTTAAATGCCAGTCCGCCATCAGGATTTTGGACAATAGTTTTAGGGACAGGAATATTCAGCAATGCAAGTAGTGCAAATGCAATGGTAACCAATTTAGGTACTGGTGTAAATATATTTAGGTGGACATCCCCCGGACAAACACCGGTAAGTGACACAGTTATTATTACCAACAACTCGGTTACAGCAAATGCGGGTATTGATATAAATGTTTCGGCTGATAATGCTCAGTTGAGTGCCAACAATCCGGCTTCTCAAAGTGCTTTTGGTTATTGGGCGCTTCTTTCCGGGAATGGAATTTTTGACAGTCCTACTTTATACAATACATATGTAAGAAATTTACAATCCGGACAAAATACTTTTCGTTGGACAGTTACAAAAGGAACATGTACTGCTTTTGATGATGTAATCGTTACGGCTAATCCTGTATTTGCAGGAAATGACCAAACGATATGTAAAGATACCACTTATTTAAATGCAACACCTGCATCAGGGGGATTTTGGGAGCTTGTAGGCAGTAGTAGTGCTTTTGTTGAAAATATCAGTCTTTATAATACGCGTGTTACTTTTCTAGATCCAATCTATAATCCACATACTTTTGTTTGGCATGCAAACGGTTTAACCGATACGGTACGAGTCGTTAATAATATGGTATATGCCAATATTATATCTGTTCCTAATGAAGTTTGTGGTGATGTAATTTTAAGTGCTAATCAGCCTATGGCTGGAGAGACCGGTTTATGGACTGTTAATACATCAGCGCTTATTTTAGAGCCGACACTGGGAAATACGAGTGCTGTAAATTTAGTTTTTGGACCCAATTTATTCACTTGGACTATTAGTAATGGGCTGTGTACTGCGGATAGTACCGTGGTGGTAAACTTAAATACTGTTGTTGCCGATGCAGGTGCAGATATTCAATCGTGTAGTCCTGACAATATTCAATTATCGGCAAATCTTCCCGGTCCCGGTACAGGTCAATGGGTTGATTTAAACGGTGGAGCTACCTTCTCAAATTCTTCGATAAATAATGCATGGGTTAGCGGCTTATTTCCGGGCATTAATCAGTTTGAATGGACTGTGCAAAATAAGGGTTGTTTTGATAGAGACACTGTTGTTGTTGAAGTAAGTGACTTATTTGCCTTTATTGAGAATGGTGATACTGTTGATGTTTGCGATTCTCTTTTTGCAGGACTAACGGCAAATCCTCCATTACTGGAAAACGGAGAAGTGGGTGACTGGCTACCCTTAAATTCACCTGTTTATTTTGATGATCATACCGCTTATACTACTACTGTAAGAGGATTAAAACCAGGAATAAATCAAATGACTTGGAATATTTATAAAGGTGC
>JALSLF010000168.1 GCA_026988445.1 Bacteroidales bacterium | reverse complement strand
ATAAGAATGCGGTGCTTTAAAAATACTAATTAAAACTTCGTCAATAATATCATTTTCATTAATTATTGTTCCAAAATGGATAGTATTTGCTTTTTGCTCCGAAAGTTTTTTGTTTTTTTGTGCCGGTACAAATATTTTTTCGGTAATATTAATTGCATCATCGCCCGAAATACGTATTACGGCAATAGCTCCCGAGCCCGGTGCGGTGGCAATGGCTGTTATGGTATCGTTTTGTATCATAGATTTACTGATAAAGTTTTTGCAAAAGTATAAATTTTATTGTGTAAATTGTTGAATGGTTAAAACTTGTCCGATTGCTGGCGGATTGTTGAACGGTTAAATTGTTAAATTGTTGAAACTTGTTCGACCACCGGCGGATGGTTAAATGGTTGCTGGTAGCTGGTTGCTGGTAGCTGGTTGCTGGTAGCTGGTTTCTGGTAGCTGGTTTCTGGTAGCTGGTTTCTGGTAGCTGGTTGCTTGTTGCTGGTAGCTGGTTGTTTTACTGTTGGTGGATTGTGAGCGTTTTCAGAAAGTGTATGAGTGTCAAATGGTTTGCTGGTTTTAAAATTTTGGGTTTTTAGCATTATTTTATTGGGAGAATAAGTTTTTATGGAAATTTGAAAAACCTTATCGGTTACTTAAGCTTTATTGAAAAAAAGGATATTTCAAGTTTTCTATCCCCGACAGGGTTTTGAAACTTTGCAGGGGATTTTTTTGACTTGACAGTGTGCGAAGCTCCTGTCAATGTCTTTTTGTTCAATACGATTACTATTTTTTTTTACAGAGTTTGGAAAGCAGTGGTAGGCAGCTCAGCTTTTTGAGATGAGTGTTTGTGATGAATTGGTTTTTTTACAGATAAGTTGAATTAATAAAAATATGGTGCTGTTGCGGGCTGTTTCTTTTATAAAAAAACGCTGTCAGGAGCTTCGCACGCTGACAGGTTTAGGCTTGCGAGGGGCTTGATGTGTGCTTGCGGCAGGGATTGCAGCGGATAGCCCGCAAGCCGTAAAAGCTACAAAACCCGCTGCCAAAGAGCGACCAACGGAAGCTACTTTTGCAGCGATTGGTTTTGTGCTTTTAGGGCTGAGGACTATGAGCGAAAAGCCCGTTTGCCGCCCTGATAAAAAAAATCATAATTGCTTTATTTAGGTATTAACTTATGAAAATATATGTTTAAAATCATATTTACTTTGATTTACAAAAGAAAAAATATACTTTTGGACAATATAAATTAAAATCCTAATCAAAACATAAAATGAGTATTTTAGTAAATAAAAATTCAAAGGTTATCGTGCAAGGATTTACCGGAGGCGAAGGTACTTTCCATGCCGGACAAATGATTGAATATGGAACCAATGTGGTAGGTGGAGTTACTCCCGGAAAAGGTGGACAAACACATCTTGACCGTCCTGTTTTTAATACGGTAAAAGATGCTGTTGACGCAACAGGTGCTGATGTGTCGATTATTTTTGTACCACCGGCATTTGCTGCTGATGCGATTATGGAAGCTGCCGATGCGGGAATTAAAGTAATTGTTACTATTACTGAGGGAATTCCAATTCAGGATATGGTGAAAGTGAAAGATTTTCTTAAAGATAAAGATTCACGATTGATTGGTCCGAACTGTCCAGGTATTATTACTGCCGAAGAAGCAAAAATCGGTATTATGCCCGGATTTATTTTCCGTAAAGGTACTGTAGGAATTGTTTCAAAATCAGGTACTTTAACATACGAGGCTGTTGACCAGATTACCAAAGCCGGTTTAGGTCAATCTACAGCAATTGGTATTGGCGGCGACCCGATAATTGGTACTTCTACATTAGATGCCGTGAAATTATTTATGGCTGACCCTGAAACCGAAGGTATTATTATTATTGGTGAAATTGGTGGTAATATGGAAGCCGAAGCTGCCGAATGGGTTAAAGAAAACGGAAACAAACCTGTTGTTGGTTTTATTGCCGGTGAAACTGCTCCTAAAGGGAAACGTATGGGACATGCAGGTGCTATTATTGGCGGAAAAGCGGATACTGCACAAGCTAAAAAACAAATTATGCGTGATTGCGGTATTCATGTTGTGGATTCTCCGGCTGAAATTGGTGCTAAAATGGCTGAATTACTTAAAAAATAGAAAAATATATTTAGGTGTGTAGTTTCACCACGTTGTTAAATTTTTTGTTTGATAAAAATTTAATTGGGCTAAAGCCCTGTTGATATGTTACTTAATTATTCCCCGACTTGAAAGTCGGGGCTATTGATAATAGCTCATTGTCAGTTGATTAAAAAACACCTAATTGTTAATAAAAAGCCACACAAAGTGTGGCTTTTTATTTGTATGCTTTCCGTATCTTATCCTATCTTTTAGAAATAAATGTTCAGATGTCGTTTGGTTTATACCCAATATCCTTCTTCCCAACGCCAGCCTTTTTTTACTTTTTTCCAATATCCTTTGTGCCATTTACTTTTGCCTTTAGGCACTTTTCGCCAGCGGGGTTTTTTCCATTCATAAACTTTACTTTGGCTTTTCCAATCCCAATGTCCGGGTACCCATTGCCAGTTTCCACTTTTGGGTTTTGGCGGGCGTTCCACTTTTTCATGCGGTGCTTTGGGTATTTTATCAACTACCTGTGCATTTACATTTAAGGAAAAGAGCATTGATGCTGAAATAAAAGCTGCAATAAGAATAAATTTCTTCATGAGTTTAATTAGTTTTGTTTACAGAATAACGTATGAATTATTTATTTATTATTAGGCAAATTGAGTGATTATCTACTTTGATGAATACCAAGCTGTTTATTTAGATGTGTTTGCAGAAAATACTCAAGTATTGATATGGCAAATTTTTATCCACAGATAATTCATTGATGTATGCAGATGATTTAAACATCTTCGATGTTTTTATTTTAACCACAAAGAGCATAAAGGGCACTAATCCGCCGGTAGTCGGACATGGTTTTGCCTACGGCAAGGGTTTAAACCACAGATATACACAAATCCGCCAGTGGTCGGACACGTGCACGCAGATATATTAAACATCGAAGATGTTTTTATTTCTAAGCACAAGAACGCAAAGGGTATTATTGCTTACTGCAAGGGGTTTTATCCACAAATCCGCCGGTGGTCGGACGCGTGAGCACTGACTTACACAGATATTTTATTTTTTCACTGGTTAGTTACCGGCTACCGGCAAAAAGTTACCTGTAACCAGCGACCAGTTACAATACTTACTTTATTCCACTAAATTCATTGCAAATATGTATCCGTTTTTTTTTACCGGAGCGTCAATCATATCTAAATAACTGAAAATCATGCCCCATCCTTAACTTCTTCGTTTTCATGTAAAACTGATTGTGTTCGTTGGGTTCTATTTCTAATGGAACATTTTCTACAA
>JALSLF010000167.1 GCA_026988445.1 Bacteroidales bacterium | reverse complement strand
ACCCACTGTTAGCATTAAAGCTGCTAATAAACTAATTGTTCTCATTTTCATTGTTTTCATTTTTTTAAAATTTTAATTGTTAGACTTTATTTACTATTTAAACACTGACAGGTGCAAGCACACTGTCAGGTCAAGATTTTTAACCTAAATTGAGCGATTATCTACTTCAATAAGCACCAATCTATTGATTTAAAAAGATTTATAAAAAAAGACTCAAATACCTTAAGGTATTCTTACTTTTTTTCTAAACTTTTTATTCTCAATATCTTGGCACTTCTTTTTGTACATAATCTCTCAATTTAGGTATAAATCTATTGCCACTGATTTTTTATAGTTCAATACTTTCATTTTGTAATTACTTTTTGCTTCGGATAGTTTATTTTCTTCGTCAAGCAAGCTTGCTTGTGCTTCCAGCATATCCGAAGTATTAACAATACCGGCTTTATAATTGTCCGATACAATTTTTAAATGTTCTTTGGCTTGTTGTACCGATATTTCAGCAATTTTTATTTGCCGGTAGCTTTCGCTTAAATCTTTATAGCTTTTTTCCATTTGTAAAAGCATTAGTTCCGATTTTTCTTCCAATTCGGTTTGTGCAATTTCTTCCTTTATTTTATGTTCCTTTATTTTATGGCTTGCCTCCCACCATCCTGAAATGGGGATAGATACCGATGCGAAAGCAATACCATAGGAATTTTGTTTATCAAAAGCATCGAAATACAAAGCCTGCACACCTACGGATATTTGCGGTAGCTTTTCTCCAATAGTCATTCTTTTTTTCAATTTTTCCGCTTCAAGCGATTTTTGCAATAGATTATATTCTTTACGATTATATAAGGCTTGCTGATGATTAACATAAACACTTTCAGGTGTTTCAATAAGTGCTAAGCTGTCGCTTAATTCAAAACTTTCAGAATATGTAATACCGAGATGTTGACAAAATGCCATTTTTAAAATTTCGATACCGTTTTCTAATTGATATTTTTTTACTTCAACATCATTTAATTTCAGTTGTACTTTTAACAAGTCACTTTTTTGTACCAATCCTGATTGATAAGCCGTAGAAACATCTTTATACAAATTTTGCAACATTTGCAGATAAGCATTTAAAGTTTGCTGTTTTTCTTCGAGCATTACTATTTGCCAATAATAATTTTCGGTTTTTAAGATTACTTCTTCTTTTTTGTTATCAAGTTGCTCTTTATTTACCGCTACGCCAATTTTTGCTAGTTTATTCCCATTGATAATTCTTCCGCCGGTAAAAATGGGTTGTATTGCGGTAACTGCTGCAATATTTGTATAGTCAAAAGTTTCAATTTGCATTCCCGGGAAATAGGCAAACTCTGTGGGTTGCAACAGGTTTACCGGATTTCCATCGTAAACCGGCAAATTCATTTCCGGGATTTCTTCTTTAATCATGTAATCATTGGCACGCATGGCAAATCCTTGTGCACTTATTTTCGGGAAATATTTGGTAAATGCAGCTTTTTTAACTTGCTCCGCTTCTTTAACTTTTAGTTTGGCTTGAATTAATTGTTTATTGTTTTCCAAAGCCAAATTTTTACATGAGTCAAGACTTAAAGTTTGCGAAAAAGCAAATTGAGCAATGATTATTGAAAATATGGTAATTACTATTTTTCTCATTTTTAAGTATTTTGTTAATTATTTACGGTAGTCGGGGCACGACTTAAAGTCGTAGTCCGACGCTCATGTTTGTTTTATCGTGTAAACATTTTATCATACAATACGGGTAATACGTAAAGAGTTAGTACCATTGAGATAATCAAACCAAAACATATTACGGTACCGAGTGGACCCCAAAGTGGCGAACGGCTGAGTATCATTGGAATTACCCCTACAGCTGCGGCTGCCGATGTAAGAAAAATGGGGCGCATACGTCTTTTTCCTGCTGCTTTTGCCGCTTCGGTAATTGATAAGCCTTCTTTTTCGGATAATTGAACGGCATAATCAATTAAAATAATTCCGTTACGCACTACAATACCGGCAAGACTGATTACTCCGAGAAAAGCCGTAATTCCGAATGGATATCCCGTTAGGTAAAGGCCTAAAGTAGCTCCCAGTAAACTCAATGGCATGGTTAGCATAATTAAAACCGCCTTTTTAATTTCTTTAAATTGCAATACTAAAATCAAGAATATCAAAACAATACTTGTGATTAGCGCATAGCCCATCGGGATATAATTTTCAATGGAATGTTCGTATTCACCACCATAAGTAAGACTTACTCCTTGGGGTAATTTTATTTTATCAATCAATGGTCTTGCTTTGGTCAAAACATCATTGGCAATTACCGTTCTTCCAACATCGGCAATTACACTTACAGTACGTACTCCATTTCGACGAACAATTTGTCCTTCTTCCCATTCGGGATATAGTTTTGCAATGGCACGTAAAGGAATTGTCGAAAAGCTTGTGGGCGAAGTAATGTACATATTCTTTAAATCTTCTATACTGTTTTTTTCATCCTTTTCACCGGTTAATACAACATCAACCGGATAATCGCCTTCCCAAACGGTGGTTAAAGGCAATCCTTTTAAGTAAATTGCCAAACTTGTTGAAACAATACTTTTGTTGAAACCTAAACGGTTGGCTTTGTCTTTATTCATTTCAACTTTAATTGCCTGCCTTTTTTCTTTCCAGTCATCACGTACCCACTCTGTACCTTCGGTATGTTCCAATATGTTTTTTACTTGCGCACTTACTGTTTTTAGTTTTTGGATATCATCGCCCGAAATACGTATTTCAATGGGTGGAGTAGATTGCATATCCAATTGTTTCCATTTTATATGTGCTTCGGGAAATGCATCTTTATATTTTGCATTAAATTCGTCCAATACTTCTATGGTTGCTTCATCTGATATTGTATTAACAATCATCTGACCGTAATTTTTTGCCGGAATATTGGGTGCATAAACCGTGTGAAATCGGGGTGAGCTGGTACCCACAAAACTGCTCACATTAAGCACACGTTTGTCGTGTAAAAGTGCAGATTCCAAAGAGTCCATCACAGTAGCGGTATTATCTAAAGTATAACCTTCGGGTAAATAAACTTCAACCGCAAATTGGTTACGCTCTACTTTTGGGAAAAGCTGCTGTTTTACTTTTGTAAAGAAAAATACACCAAGAATTACCGATAATATACCGACCGAAATAGTTAATCCCGGCTTTTTAAATGCTTTTTCCAAGCTTTTGTTAAAAATATTTTGCAGAATATCTAATAAATTAAATTTTTTATCTTTTGATTTTCTATCTTTTAAGCCTTTTTTAATAAAAGTATAGGAAATGATGGGCACTAAAAATCCTGCAACAAGTAATGAAGCTAGGAGTGCCATTCCTATTGCGATTGGAAATGTTTCGGTAAAATCGCCTACGGTAC
>JALSLF010000166.1 GCA_026988445.1 Bacteroidales bacterium | reverse complement strand
CATACCTTCGTTTAGTCTATGCCCGCCAATTTGATAAAAGATTGAAGTTTGTGTTTGCCCTAATTCATCATTACGGTTATCTACTACTTTTTGGGCACGAATTTCGCCTCTTTTTTTGGCTACAACATCGCCTTTATTGTTGGCAACATATTCCCATACAAAAAATCTACGTTCGTGTGTCAGCCCTTCTTTTTTACCAATTTTTGCTTGTAGAGGCTGAGTACTTACTAATGGTGTTTTTACCCGAAACTCTTCATAGGTTTTTTCTAAACTGTTAAATATCTTATTAATTCCGTCATTGACTAATTTAGCCATTAATTGTTCTTTTGTTTTTTGTATGGCGGGTGCTAAAAATTGTCCCGGATTTGCCTGAGTTCCATCCACTGTAACTTCTTTTTGAGTAATATAAGTGAGTGGAGAATAAACTTCTTGAAAGATGTTGTCCAATTTTTGTAAATCAATTTTTTGCTCATCAATAAAGGCATCCATAAAGTATCCTTGTACAGTATCGGAATAATTTACCTTAAATAAATAGGCTGTTAATTTACCTGTAAAACCATTCTTCTTCCGTTCAACAGGGGTAAACTCAGTTCCTAATTTTTTAGCGAGTTTCATGGCTTTTGCATCTTGTGCATCGTATATTTCTTTCATTGTTTTTATGTCGTGGAAATCAAGAACCAGAACATAGCTTTTTGCAATCAATTTTTCACCGGCATCTGCTAATGCAGCGCGACCACGTTTTTCGGCATCAGCTTTTTCTACATCCCAGTCTGTTGCATTATAAAAACCTCTTTTTTGAATTATATCGGTAGAATAATTACCTTCATCATCAATATTCCACCAGAATTTTACAATTTTATTGGCATATTTCTCAGCAGATAGACTTCTGCGAACAGCTTCGGCATTTTTTTTGAAATTTGGCTGTTCTGTATGATAATAGGGTGCTCTATATACTTTTTCTTTTATGTCATTATAATCAAATTTTGAGGGTACCCCGGCTTTATAAACGGCTTTTTTTAAATAGTCATTGAAGCGATTATCAGGAAACTCCAATAAAACATATGAAACTGAATTTCTAGAGTATTCATCTGCCGGACCTCTTTTTTTTACCTGATCTGTATTTTGACCGTAGGTAGAAAAGTTTAAAAACAAAAATGTTATAAAAATTATGTGCTTCAAATGGTTCATAATATAAAGTTTAAGGTTACAATTCTTTGTGTTTTTTCTTATACCTAAATAGAGCGATTATCTACTTCAATAAGTACCAATCTATTGAGTTAAAAAGATTTACAAAAAAAGACTCAAATACGAACCAGTATTCTTACTTTTTTTCTAAACTTTTTAAGCTCATTATCTTGGCACTTCTTTTTGTACATAATCACTCTATTTAGGTTATATTAAAGGTTTCATAAAATTATAAAAAAATCGCATAATTGAAAGTATATTTACATGTATTGACCAATATTTTACTTAAATGTAATTGGATAGTTGGTGTATTGGTTCTTTATACCTTGAAATATCTTGTCCAATAACCGAAGGATTGGATAGTTACCGGTAGAATTAAACCTAAAGTGAATGATTTTCTACTTGAATAAGCACTAATATACTGATTATAAAAGCAAAATTTAGCTTAAGCAGGAATATTTATTCATTAATTAAACTTACAGTATGCACTGCTACAATGCCGGCAGTTTCGGTTCGTAAACGATTGTTTCCCAAACTAATTTCTTGAAATCCTTTTGTTTTGGCTTGTTCCACTTCTTCAAGTGTAAAATCACCTTCGGGACCTATTAATATTAAAACTTTATCGTTTTTGTTAAGTATATTTTTTAAAAATGGTTTTTCGGTATCAAAACAATGGGCAATAAATTTTTTTCCCTTAAAATCTATGTTGATTAAATCTTTAAACTTAAATAAACTTGATAATTTAGGACGATAGGCTTGAATAGATTGTTTTACGGCTGCATTAATAATTTTATTTAATCGCTCGGGTTTTATAACTTTTCTTTCAGATTGTTGGCTGATAAAGGGAATAAATTCATCGACACCAATCTCTGTCGATTTTTCCAGAAACCATTCGTAGCGTTCAATATTTTTTGTAGGTGCAACGGCAATGCTCAAATGATAATTACGTTTTCCATATTCTTTTTCAGTTTGAAGGATTCTTAATTCACACCGTTTCGGGTGATCATTGGTTATCTCGGCTAAATAAAATCCGCCAAGTCCGTCAATAAGATTAATTTTATCGCCGTTTTTTAAGCGTAACACACGTATGCAATGCTTTGATTCTTCTTCGTTCAATTGGTAATTGTCGCTTTTTATATCGGGTGTATAAAAAATATGCATATTTGTATATATTTGTTGGCAAAAATACCAAATTATAATGTAAAGATGAAAAAAATAGCTTTGCTTTCCGATACACATTCTTATATTGACGATAAAATCATTGATTTTATTAAAAGTGTTGATGAAATATGGCATGCCGGAGATATTGGTAATATGGAAGTTTTGGAGCAACTAAAAAGGATTAAACCTACACGTGCTGTTTATGGGAATATTGATGGATTTGAGCTAAGAAATGAATTAGCTGAAAGCTTATTATTTGATTGTGAAAATGTAAAAGTATTCATTACGCATATTGGCGGCTACCCCAAGAAGTATGCAAAAGGTATCAAAGCAATTTTACGGGAATTGAAACCGCAGCTTTTTATTGCAGGTCATTCACATATTCTTAAAGTGATGTATGACAAAGAATTGGAACTTTTATACATGAATCCGGGTGCAGCCGGAAAATCGGGTTTTCATAAAGTACGTACTGCTTTGCGTTTTACCGTTGAAAATGATAAAATTAAAGATTTAGAGATTTTAGAGTTGAAACGGTAGTTTGGTGTTTAATGTTTGATGGTGAGTGTAAACAAATATCTATAGTCTTAGGTCATTGGCGAAAATTTACTCATCCGCTGTTTTTATATCTCTAAAAATTATGGTAAAAGTAGAACCGGCTTCTATTTTACTTTTTACGGAAATTGTGCCGTTCATTAATTCAACAAGTTGGCGGGTAATGGCTAAACCTAGTCCCGTACCCCCATAAAGGCGGTCGTCTTCTTGTGCAATTCGGCTAAAACTTTGAAAAATTGTTTGAAACTCATCGTCAGGAATACCGATTCCTGTATCGCTAACTTCTATAATGAAATCAATATTGTCATGGTTTTTGCTAAGTTTTGCTTTTGCAGAAATCATTACTTCTCCTTTTTCGGTAAATTTTAAAGCATTACTTACTAAATTCATTAAAATCTGCTTTAATCGAAAAGCATCGGTATAAATATATTTAGGTATTTTTTTGTTGATATTTATGAGAATAGGAATTTGTTTTTGTTTGGAAATTCCGGAAAATATTAA
>JALSLF010000165.1 GCA_026988445.1 Bacteroidales bacterium | reverse complement strand
ATACTAATAATTTAAATTTACTTATTGATTTCTATACTAAGGTAATTGGATTAGAAGTAATTGGAAAATTTGAGAACCACTCATATTATAACGGAGTATTTTTGGGACACTCTGATTTGGATTGGCATATTGAATTTACTGAATCAAATGAAGAAGCGAAACATATTCCGGATGAAGATGATTTAATTGTTTTTTATCTAAATTCAGAGGAAGAATTAAATGCCATAAAAAAGGATGCTGAAAATTTAGGTTTCCCTTTAATAAAATCGAAAAATCCATATTGGCAAAAAAATGGACTTGAAATTAAAGACCCGGATGGATATGGAGTTATTTTAACAATAGAAAAAAAGAACTAAAACCGTCAGACAAATTGACAAAATTGATAAAACAACAAGGCATAAATACTTGGAGAATAATGTTATGTTATGTAAAAACGTAGGTAAAGACAAGATTGATTTTTGCAAAACCTAACTTAGAAACTGGAAAAGAACAAATATTCTGAAAATGGAATTCAATGAAATTTTGCGAATAAGCGAAAGTTATATTGAAAAATTAACAAAACCACCAGTACATAATCAAGTAGGTGACTGACTACCTAATGGTAGCCAGTGCAGCTCTCACACCACCGTATCCCGAGCATTCGGAACAGGTTACTTATGAACAAAATCAAGTATAAGCTTGTCCGTTAGGTGTTCCTATACGAATATAATTTCTAATTCTTTTAACTTTCCTACGATTTTGGCAAACAGCTCCTTCTACTCTTTTCCGGCTACATAATCTTGCAAATAACTAAACCTTTTGGTTAGTTTTCCTTTTTTTGCAATAGTTGCACGTTTAATAATTTTGTCTTTATCTTCTCCAAAAAGCGAAGGAAAAACCTTATCGATTAAATCATTACCAAAATCAATAGAAGCGTTGCGCGGGGCTTCTCCCGGCAAATTATCTACAGCCATAACCGTAATAACATTTTTATTAAACGCATCTTTGACTTCTTTTTCCGCAACAGGATCATATCCGTAAAACGGTTCTGCAATAGTCGATGCCCGAACAGTGGAAGGAATAGGTCCGTTTACATCGCAACTAACATCGGCAATAAGCTTAATTTTAAAATCCGAAGCACGCATATCATCCACAGTCATAAACTTAGGCGAATTTGGATCCCAGAAATGGCAAGCAACCAGCATATCGGTAACTTTAGTATAGGGTAAAAATGTAGATTCATATTCTGTCGGATGTTTTATAAAATGTTCTAAATCAAATACATCTCCATCCTTTCTGCGTGTATAATGCCACGGGTCTATTTGTGTATAAACCGGTACATCATATTCTTTGTTCAAAAAATCCTGCGGACTAACTTTTTTTATCTTAATATGTTCTAAAACCTCCATAGCACCATGAGCCACACGCCCACCACCTGTAATCAGCAACTTAATATTGGGCAAATCAACCTTAGCCAATTCTTCAAAAAATTCATCCATATCATGGCATTCATGCGCACGGCGTAAAGTAAACCTGCCGGAACGTAAACCATAACCCAATAAGCCGTTGTATGTTCCAACAATTCCTGCCCACCGACCAAATGCAACTAGTCGTATGCCATGAATATCAGTTAAGTATTCATAATCAATCAGTCGAATGTTTTTCTTCAAAATTTCACGTAATAATTCACGGTTATAAGCTTGCTTTTTTGCTGTGTGCGAAAAAAACATATAGGTTTTATCAGCGATTAAAGCCGGAATATCTACCTCTTTTACCCCAACCAATATATCACAGTTGCTGATATCATCCACAACATCAAGCCCAAGCTCTTTATATTCCTCATCCTTATAAGCCCTTAATTCACTGGATTGCACAAATAATTCTACATTCGGGAATTTTTCTAATAAACGCACAGCTTGTTTTGGCGGGATAGCAACCCTTCTATCGGGTGGGGTCTTGGTTTCTTTTAAAATTCCAACTTTTATCTTTTTCATATTTTAAGTTTTTAGGCATTATTAATCGAGCAAATTTATAAAAAGATTTTAAAAAATATTCTTTTATGCGTAAAGGTTTTTTAAAAGGGGAAGTGAGCAGATGACTAAAAGTCATCTGCTCACTTCAGACTAAAATAAATCCCAAAACCTGTATTTTATCAATAAAAATAACATTTCTATGTAAATTCAATGCTTAAATTTGATTTCATTAGCATAATTTTTGTACTTTTGCAGTCCAATTCGGGGCTGACATGGATTAGACAGCGAGTAAATTGGATTGTAAGCATGCCGGGCACTGTACATCAACCCGTTAAACTGTGTGCAAAACAATTAGTTGGCGAAAATAACTACGCTCTTGCTGCTTAATAGTTGCTCAGCAATATTAAGCTTAATCCCTAACGGAATGTGAGGGACAAGACATCCCGCGAATGGTTTGCTCAATACCGGTTCGATCACGGGGTGCAGGTTAAATTTGAGCTAGTTCGATAGCTGCTTCGACTATCGGGCGAAATTTAAGAAGCTAAGGCTTAAATAGGGCGCTTACTCCCGGTTTAAGCTCGAAAATCCAATAGTAAGCTAAGCATGTAGAAAGCAATTGGATTGCTTGTTTGGACCGGGGTTCGATTCCCCGCAGCTCCACAAACTTACCCACTTTTTGTTTTGCGATATATTTAATCTCAAAAAATCTTATTATCTTGCAAATATTATTCTAAATAAATATTAAACGAATAGCTATGATTAATTTTTTAAAATATCATAAAATTCAAACTGTATTTAAAAGACCCGAAGGTAAAGGAAAAAATTATGTTTTGGAAGGTCAATGGACTTTACCCGAATTTGAATACTTAAAAGACAATCTTTGGGAATGGTATGAAAAAGTGGACGGCACAAACATAAGAGTTTATTTTGAACATGAAACCGGTAAAGTGCATTTTGGCGGAAGAACAGATAAAGCGGTCATTCCTAATCATTTGCAAAAAGCATTAGAAGAAATTTTTTATCCGATACAAGATAAACTCGCCGAACATTTTAACAAAGATGTGGTACTTTTTGGCGAGGGATACGGAAATAAAATCCAAGCCGTAGGAAAATTATACCGTAAAGACATTGGTTTTGCACTTTTTGATATTAATGTAAACGGTATTTGGTTAAAAAAAGAAGATACTTTTGATATTGCCGATCAATTAGGTTTAGAAAAAGTTCCTTTTGTTGCCGATACAAGCCTAAGCGAAATGATTGAAATAATAAAAAAAGGGGGCTTTAAAAGCAAATATAATGATGAGTTAACTGCCGAAGGAGTTGTTGGAACACCCAAAACCTATCTTAACGACCGTATGGGACGACGAATCATTACAAAATTAAAGGTAAAAGATTTTGATCCGGAAAAATAGTTCTTGTAAAAAACACAAACTTTGCTTTGTCTTTTTAACCTAAATTGA
>JALSLF010000164.1 GCA_026988445.1 Bacteroidales bacterium | reverse complement strand
TCCTTTCGGACGATTTGAAGTTTAATAAACTTTTAAACGTCCGTAAGGACTTTAAAACGTTTAGTACAAAAGTCTTCAAAACGTTTGGTTTTAAAAAGAAATAAAATAAATAACAAAAGCAGTTTTTTAAAACTATTAAAGGCAAAACCTTCAAATGTCCTTTTGGACGATTTGAACGTTTTTCAATCAAGCAATTATATAATTTCCAATGAATAAAAACATAAGTTTTACAATAATTTTTTTAGGAATATTTTTTCAATCCTTTTCTCAATATCATCTTAATTGGCGTAAAATTGACAGTCTTGAAAATGCAAAACAATATGAAAAAGCACTACAGTTAAGCCAAAAACGATATACACAAGCTACTCAAAGCAATAATATTGAAGAAAAGTATAAAAGTATTGTTTATCAAATTAAACTCAAAAGCCTTCTTAAAGAACAAGCAGCAAACATTATCATTTTTACGGAAAATGAAGCAAAAAAAGCAAAATTACCTTTAAAAAATATACTACATGCTTTAATTGTTGATTTGTACCTGAACTATTATCAGAATAATTACCAAAGCATACAAGAAAATATATGTTTTGAAAATTTGCCTTGCGAAAGTTTACAAGATTGGTCGGTTAAACGTTTACAAAAAGAAATAATACGGCACATTTTACTTTCCTTATCCGATAAGGAAAAATTACAAAACATAAAATCAAGCGATTTAAAAAATATACTCCTGCAAAGGAATAATGCGGAAGACTATAAAAAAAGCGTTTTTGATTTTTTAGCATATAAAGCCTTAGGATTTTTGGAAAATGAACAATGGAAGAGCCTAAACAGTAATGATGAATCTTCATTTCCCAATCGATTGCTTTTATTGCCGGCAGCGGAATTTACAAAACAATCCATCGCTACAAACGATACACTTTCGCCGCAATACGTAAAACTGAAAATATATAAAGAATTGATAAAAGAGCACTTGCAAGCAAAAGATACCGATGCATTAATACACATTGATTTAAGGCGGTTTAAGTCAATTAAGCCCAAAGGTGATTTGTATGTTAAAAGCATAGAAAATATCATTAAAAAATATGAAAAATACCCGGCTTGCAGTGAATTTTATTATTTACAGGCAAAATATTATTATCAAAAAGATAGCAGCGAAACGCAGAAATCAAACAATAACCGGCTTAAAGCAATAAATATATGCAACACGGCAATTAATAAATATCCGGAAAGCATAGGTGCGAAACAATGTGCTTATCTGAAATCAAAAATTTTAATAAAAAGTTTAAGTTTTAATATTAAGGAAATTGTTACGGCAAAAGACAGTTTTGAAATTAATTTAAACTACCGGAATATGGATACGGTATATATTAAATTAGCAAAAATCGAAGAAAGTAAATTAGCCGATTTAAGTAACCTGTATTTTGGGAAAGAATTGTATCAAGAACTCTTAAAAGCATCAAAAACCATAAATATAAGTACACATATTTTGCATCAAAGCCCTGATTATTATCCACATACGACAAAAATTCGTTTAAAAAGTCCTACAGCAGGGAAATATGTAATTTTTGTGGCAAATAACAAACGGTTTAGCTATGAAAACAACATTAGCGCCTATGCAGATTTTACAGCAAGCAAAATCACCTACATTTATAAAAAACTTCCGGATGGTAGTTTGGAATATTACATAATCGACAGAAAGTCTGGAAGTCCAATAGAAAATGTTCAAGTAAAAATTTATGAACAAAAGGAAAACTATAAAAGCGGAAAAATTGAAAAGATTTTGATTTCAAGTTTACTAAGTGATAAAAACGGTTATTTCGTAATTAAAGCCGACCAAAATACATCTTTAAAAAATCTGTACTTAGAATTTAGAAAAGGTAAAGATGTTTTAATAAGCAAACAGCCGGTTTTACTTTATCCTGTAAATAGCAATAATCAGGAAAAAATCAAAATTGAAATAATTACCGACAAAAACCATTATAAAACAGGGGAAATACTATATTTTAAAGCTATTGCTTTAAAAACTGATGATGAAACAGCCCAATTGGCAACGGAACAAAAAATTCCGATAATTATTAAAGCAAATAAAAGCATTCTTTCTGAAAAAATCTTTACAAGTAACGAATACGGAAGTTGCTCATCAAAATTTAAAATTCCTGAAGATATTAAATCCGGCGAATTAGAAATTTACACCCCTTACGGAAGCAAATTTGTAAAAATTAATATTCCGCAAGTTAAAAAAGAGCAAAAAACGAGCACTCCTTTCCTTGAAAATGCAGATGAAGATGTTTTCAAACTCACAAAAAGTATTCTGAACGATACACTTACCCTAAGAATTTATACAAAAGAAAAGAAACTCAATCTACTTTGTGAGTTGATAACCGACCACAAAACAATAAGCAAATGGTTAACCGTAAGTAAAAATCAGGAAGAAATTAAACTGCCTTTAAATGAAAAAACAAAGGTAAAAATCAATTTAACATCAATAAAAAATAATACATTAATAACTAATACAGAGCAATTTAACACAGCTTGCTTAAATAAAAAATTAAGGATTCAAATAGAAAATTTTAACCCTGAGAATATAAGTGGTTCTAATGTATCGTGGAAAATACGTGTACACGATAAAGAAAATAATCCGGTACCGGTTGAATTACTGGTATTTCTAAGTGAGGACAAGGATAATTCATTGCAGTTCAATAAGTTGTTTCATTCGATTTGTCCGGAGACTAATCAACATGCATGGATATTAGCAAACAATACAGCGCAAAAAGCAATAGTAATAAGCCGGTTTTTAAATCGATTTTCGCCCTTACCTTATGAAAATTTTTATAATTTGAACTTATACGGGTTTCACTTTCCGAAACAGTCTTTGGTATATGCCAAACAAAAGCAATTTTACACAGATAAAACCGGTAAAAAAGCCGACAATTTACCCAAAACGGAATTTTTCTTTCCTTCTTTAAAAAGCAATGAAAAGGGATTGGTTAATTTAACGGTGAATATTCCGAAAACTACAAACAAACAATACTTAACTGTCTTGGCGATAAGTAAAAACTCACAATTAGGTTTTTCTATTAAAACCCTAAGTATTAAAAAAATGCTTAAAATAGAAACAGAGAAAGCTGCATTTTACAGAACCGGTGATTTACCCTTTATCAGCACAAAATTAATAAATAATACCGATGATACTTTAAAAGGTAATATTCGTTTATTACTCTATCAAAACGGCTTCAAGGATATATTAATAGAAAATGAAAAATCCGGTAAAAATTTTGTAATTCCACCTAAACAAACAATTTCTGTTTTCTGGAAGATTAAAATTCCGGAAAATATGAGCAATTTAAAATACAAAATCGAAGCAAAAACACCACAATATCTTGATATTAAGCAAAATATCATACCTATAATAAATA
>JALSLF010000163.1 GCA_026988445.1 Bacteroidales bacterium | reverse complement strand
TCGATATACAAACATAATTCATCGCTACTGAAAAAAGTGGGTGACCACGTTACCGCAGGCGAACCTATTGCTATTATCGGAAATACCGGAGAACTAAGTACCGGACCTCATTTACATTTTGAACTTTGGTACAACGGTACGCCAATTAATCCGGAAGATTATATTGCTTTTTAATTTTTGAGGGAAAGACAAAACCGGCATGACAGACAAGAAGAAGAGAGGAATAGCCATATTGGGTTCAACAGGTTCTATCGGCACACAAGCCTTAGAAGTAATTGAATCGCATTTGGATAAATTTGAGCTAATCGCATTAAGCGCAGAAAATAATGTTGAATTATTAATCCGGCAAGCAAAAAAATTTAAGCCCGACAGCGTAGTCATCGGTAACGAAAAACATTACAATTTTTTAAAAAATGCTTTAGCCGATGATTTTATAAAAGTTTATGCAGGAAAAGATGCAATTAGCCAAATTGTTGAACATTCCGATATTGATATTGTGCTTACGGCAATGGTTGGTTATGCCGGACTTTTACCTACGGTAAACGCTATAAAATCAGGAAAGCGAATTGCTCTTGCCAATAAAGAAACACTGGTAGTTGCCGGTGATTTGATTACCCGGTTAAGTAAAGAGTATAAGGCTGAAATTATTCCTGTTGACTCGGAACATTCGGCTATTTTTCAATGCCTTGCAGGAGAATTACACAACGAAATTGAAAAAATTTACCTGACTGCATCCGGCGGACCGTTTAGAACATACAGCTTAGAAGAAATGAAAAACATAAAGCTGAATCAAGCATTAAATCACCCAACATGGAATATGGGCGCAAAAATCACCATCGATTCGGCAAGTATGATGAATAAGGGGCTGGAAGCAATTGAAGCAAAATGGCTTTTTGATTTGAAACCGGAACAAATTGATGTAATAATTCATCCGCAAAGCATTATTCATTCAATCGTTCAATTTGAAGACGGCTCAATGAAGGCACAAATGGGCTTGCCTGATATGAAATTGCCCATTCAGTATGCTTTATCGTTTCCGCAACGAATAAAATCTAAATTTCCGCGTTTTAACTTTTTAGATTACCCGAATTTAAGTTTTGAGCAGGCAGATTCAAAAAAATTTCGTAATCTTGCAATATCTTTTGAGGTAATGAAACTTGGCGGAAATGCAGCTTGTATAATGAATGCGGCAAACGAAATTGCCGTAGAGGCTTTTTTAAACGAAAAAGCAGAATTTATGCAAATTCCGGACATTATAGAAAAAACATTAGAAAAAATAGAATTTGTAGCACATCCCGATTTGGATGATTATGTATTTTTTGATAATAAAGCACGTTCTATTGCAAAAACTTTTATTTAGATTATAAAATTAGAAAAAATTAAAAGACTAAAATATAAATATGGAAATATTAATTAAAGCAGGACAACTATTACTAAGTTTATCGATACTGATTATTTTTCACGAAGCAGGGCATTTTGCTTTTGCAAAGCTATTTAAAACACGAGTTGAAAAGTTTTACTTATTTTTTGACCCATGGTTTTCTTTATTCAAAACCAAATGGGGCGAAACCGAGTACGGAATAGGTTGGCTGCCCCTTGGCGGATATGTAAAAATATCGGGAATGATTGATGAATCAATGGATAAAGAGCAATTAAAAAAGCCGCCACAGCCCTGGGAGTTTCGTTCAAAACCGGCATGGCAACGCTTGTTGATTATGCTTGGCGGTGTATTGGTAAACTTTATTTTGGCATTTGCCATTTATGTGATGATTTTATTTGTTTGGGGCGAAGAGTATTTGCCCGCCGAAAATGCAAAATACGGTATTGTTGTAGATTCATTAGGGCAAGAGTTGGGTTTACAAAACGGAGATAAAATTGTATCGGTGAATAACAAAAAGATAGATAATTTCAGGGGAATTGTTCCCGAATTATTATTGAATGACCCCAAAATTATTACAGTTGACAGAAACGGACAAAAGCTTGATATACAATTTACCGATGAAATGATTGGTAAAATAATTAAGCATAAAGGGCCGTTTTTTATGGTGCGTATTCCGTTTATCGCCTATGATTTTGTAAAAGACTCGCCTGCCCAAAAAGCAGGAATGCAAAAAGATGATAAAATAATAGCCATCAACGGCGAAGAAACATTATATTTTGATCAATTTACCGATAAGATAGCAAATTATAAAGATAAAGAAGTAAACATTACAGTGCTACGAAAGGGCGAAAAAAAGGATTTACTTGTACATGTTTCGCCCGAAGGGAAAATTGGTGTTTATCCCTTAACTGACTTTGATCTACTTTTTGATATGAAAAAAGTTGATTATAGTTTGGCGCAAGCAATACCTGCAGGTATTAAAAAGGGATATAACGAAATAGGAAACTATTTAAAACAATTTAAGCTTATTTTTACACCCGAAACAAAAGCTTATGAATCAGTAGGCGGATTTATTGCCATAGGCAATATTTTTCCGGCAGAGTGGGACTGGCAGGTATTTTGGTCAATGACTGCCCTACTCTCAATTATGCTGGCAGTGATTAATATTTTACCAATTCCTGCACTGGATGGCGGGCATGTTTTATTTCTGATTTTTGAAATTGTATCGGGACGAAAACCAAGTGATAAATTTTTAGAATACGCACAAATAGTAGGAATGGTAATTTTATTTTCTTTACTGATTTTTGCTAATGGAAATGATATTGTGAAGTTGTTTGAATAAGCTTTGAGGTAATTAATGATTATTTTGTATCTTGTTAAAATATTTGTAAATATTAAATTTTAAAATTATGATAAATTCTGTATTACTCGGTTTGGTAGGTCCTTGGCAGGTAATTCTTGTTTTATTGGTGATTGTATTACTTTTTGGAGGACGAAAAATTCCTGAATTAATGAAAGGAATAGGACAAGGAATGAAAGAGTTTAAAAAAGCAACGCAGGATGACGATGAGCCTGAAGCTGAAAAAGTAGAGAAAAAATTGGAGAAAGAGTAGTATTTGAATACTATCATTCATTTTTTTAACGCATAGATATTAAGCATGAACTTTTTATGTCTTTATATCTTTGCGTTTATTAATTTGTTACAATGTTAAGTACACAGTGTAGCTTTGCATTTTAGCATCTCAAAGTTTCATTTTATACTAAGTCCGGCTTCTACTTTGGGCAAAATAAGCTGAAAATTTTGACTTTTGCACTGTCGGCATAAACAGTTTGAACAAGCTTTGAATTTGCCTTTAAGGGCGACATATAAGAGGATTTCAAGAACTTGGAATTTTGACGTTTTGTTTTGTTTCAAATTATAAATAGTCATAAAACTTTAGGTAAATATAAGCTAAAACCTAAACTTGATTGGCTTCGATTTCTGTAAAAGCAATGATTTTTAACCCTTAAATCTGTAAAATCATGAGAAAAATTAGTATCCTGTTTGTTCTTAT
>JALSLF010000162.1 GCA_026988445.1 Bacteroidales bacterium | reverse complement strand
TTCTTTCCCATTGAAACATAGCATAATCATATATAGCACCAAAATCTGGCATATTCAAGTTACTAACAAAATCCCAAGCTTGCCTGGCATAATATCCAATTGCATACCCAGGTTCATCACCCCCAAAAATATCTTTAATTTCCAAAGCATCCAATTCCTGAACACCCATTAAATCTAAATTTTTTATGTGTTTATTTTTAATATTACTTTATTTTGCCACATAGAACCGCATTTTTAAAATAATAACTACAAAAAATTAAATCATTATTTTAAAAATGCTTGTTTCATATCAAAATTAATTTAAAAAGTTAATAAATAAAAATAAGTTCAAAACTTTTTTTGTGCACTTTTTTGTTTTGACACAGCAAATATAAATTGTGCCAGTCTCAAATTTTGAGACTGGGTAAAAAAAGTTTAAAAATTTACTAAAAATTTTAAATTAGTATAGCCTCCGTTTACTTCTTTTGCTTAATTGGTATTTATGGAGAATGCAGAAAATTGAGTGTGAAGTATAAAAAAAGCCGGTTTCAAAAACCGGCTTTACATCTTTATAAAAAAATTACTTTTATGCTTCGGGCGTAGGACCGCCAAAACTCATCGGCATAACCGGTCCGCCCATATCTACATTTTTTATAGACCCGTGTATTGATTCAAACTTTTTAATATTTTCTTGCAAAGCAAGCATCAATCGTTTGGCATGTTCGGGTGTTAGTATAATACGTGAATTAACTTTTGCTTTTGGTACGCCGGGCATTACCCGAATAAAATCAATAACAAATTCACTGCTTGAATGAGTTATTATTGCTAGATTTGAATATTTACCTTGTGCAACCTCTTCGCTTAATTCAATATTAATCTGATTTTGATTTTTTTTATCGTCCATTTTGCAAAATTTTATTACCCCAAAACAACTATAAATAGCTTGTTCCGGGGTATATTTTGATAAAATTATTTATCTTCTTTACTTTTCATTAAAGTTTCATACTCTTCCTGCGAGCCTACAATCATGTTTTTGTATTCTCTTCTTCCGGTTCCTGCCGGAATTAAATGCCCTACAATAACATTCTCTTTCAAGCCTTCTAAATAATCAACTTTTCCGTTAATAGCTGCTTCGTTCAATACCTTAGTGGTTTCTTGGAACGATGCTGCCGAAATAAAACTCTTTGTTTGTAGCGATGCTTTGGTAATACCTTGCAATATCTGGTCGGATGTTGCAGGTTCGGCATCACGTGTAACTACAAGTTTTAAATCTTTACGTTTTAACAGTGAGTTTTCATCCCTCAGTTTACGGGCAGTAACCACTTGACCCGGATGTAAATTAGTAGAATCTCCGGCATCAACAACCACTTTTTTACCAAAAATATTGTCGTTTTCTTCCATGAAGACCCATTTATCTACAATTTGCTTTTCAAGGAAATTCGTATCACCCGGTTTATCAATAATTACCTTTTTCATCATTTGGCGAACAATTACCTCAAAGTGCTTATCGTTAATTTTTACACCTTGTAGTCGATAAACTTCTTGAACCTCATTTACAATATACTCTTGAACTTTTGTAGGTCCTTTAATTTTCAGAATATCGGCAGGTGTAATTGCACCATCGGATAATGGTACACCGGCTTTTACATAATCGTTTGCCTGAACCAAAATTTGTTTTGACAAAGGAACCAGATATTTCTTTTCTTGTCCTGATTTTGCCGTAATTATGATTTCACGGTTACCTCGTTTAATTTTACCAAACGCAACCACTCCGTCAATCTCTGAAACAACTGCAGGGTTTGAAGGGTTACGTGCTTCAAATAACTCGGTTACTCGTGGCAAACCACCCGTGATATCACCTGCTTTACCCAAATGACGTGGTATTTTAGCAAACACATCCCCTTGTTTAACCGTATCTCCTTCTTTTACAATAATGTGTGCACCAACAGGCAAGTTATACGATTTTAATATCTCGCCATCTTCTGCAACAATATTAATTTCAGGGTTTTTTGTTTTATCTTTTGTTTCGATAATTACAATTTCCATCAATCCGGTTTGCTCATCCGATTCTTGTTTGAAAGTAATTCCTTCTTCCAAATGTTTAAATTGGATGATACCGCTTGTTTCCGATGCAATAACAGCATTATACGGGTCCCATTCACAAATGGTTTCTCCTTTTTTAACTTTTTCACCTTCGCCTTTGTAAAGTTTAGCACCATAAGGAACTGAATGGGTTGATAAAGTTATTTTTGTATTCGGATCAACAATTTTCAATTCTGCCATACGACCGATAACAATTTGAGTTGTTGTTCCATCGCTTTCTTCATGAGCTACGGTTCTTAATTCTTCAAATTCAGTTACCCCATCGTATTTTGCAATAACACTCGATTCTGTTGCAATGTTACCGGCTGTACCCCCAACGTGGAAAGTTCTCAAAGTCAACTGTGTTCCCGGTTCTCCAATTGATTGGGCAGCAATTACTCCAACCGCCTCACCAATTTGAACCATTCTACCGGATGCTAAGTTTCTACCGTAACATTTTGCACAAACGCCTTTGTGTGATTCGCAAGTAAGTACCGAACGAATTTCAACTTGCTCAATTGGAGAATCTTCAATAACCCTGGCTATTGATTCGGTTAATTCTTCTCCTGCAGCAATAATTAATTCTCCGCTTATCGGATGATAAATATCATGAACCGTTGTTCTACCCAAAATACGGTCGTAAAGAGTTTCTACAACTTCTTCATTTTTCTTTAATGCAGTGGCTACTAATCCTCTTAATGTACCACAATCGTTTTCCGATACAATTACATCTTGCGCCACATCAACCAGCCTTCTGGTCAAATAACCGGCATCAGCCGTTTTTAAGGCTGTATCGGCCAGACCTTTACGAGCACCGTGTGTTGAAATAAAGTACTCAAGTACCGAAAGTCCTTCTTTAAAGTTTGAAAGAATCGGGTTTTCAATAATTTCTGCACCGGCTGCTCCTGATTTTTGTGGCTTTGCCATCAAACCCCTCATTCCCGATAACTGGCGAATTTGCTCTTTTGAACCCCTTGCTCCGGAGTCTAACATCATATAAACCGAATTGAATCCTTGATTATCAGATGATAATCGGTTCATTAATGTTTGTGTTAAACGGGCATTTGTATGTGTCCAAACATCAATTATTTGGTTATATCGCTCATTGTATGTAATGAATCCCATATTATAGTTATTCAATACTTCATCTACTTGCTTATAACCTTCTTCAACCAGTTTTACTTTTTCTTCGGGGATAATTACATCATCCAGATTAAACGAAAGACCGCCTTTAAATGCCATTTGGTACCCAAGATGTTTAATATCATCAAGGAATTTAGCCGTGGCAGCTGTTCCTTTTGTTTTCAGAATGTGTCCAATAATATCTCTTAGTGCCTTTTTGGTTAAAAGTTCATTTATAAAGCCAATTCCTTCGGGCACATGCATGTTAAAAATCACTCTACCTAAGGAAGTTTCTATCAGCTTGTTTACAATTTTACCGTCTTCCAGAACATCTGCTTTAATTTTTATCTCGGCATGAAGTTCTACGGCTTTTTCGTTATAAGCAATAATGGCTTCTTCTGCTGAGTAAAAAATTAAACCTTCGCCTTTTACAGGTCGTTCAGGAGTACTTTTTCTTGATTTGGTGATGTAATACAGTCCCAATACCATATCCTGCGAAGGAACTGAAATAGGCGCACCGTTTGCAGGATTTAAAATGTTATGCGAAGCCAACATTAAAATTTGTGCTTCTAAAATCGCTGCATTACCTAGTGGTAAATGCACTGCCATTTGGTCACCATCAAAGTCGGCGTTAAATGCTGTACAAACCAATGGATGCAACTGAATTGCTTTTCCTTCGATAAGCTTTGGTTGAAAAGCTTGAATACCCAAACGGTGTAGGGTAGGAGCACGGTTAAGTAAAACCGGATGTCCTTTCAAAACATTTTCCAAGATGTCCCAAACAACAGGGTCTTTACGGTCAACAATTTTTTTAGCTGATTTTACTGTTTTTACAATACCTCTTTCAATCAATTTACGAATGATAAAAGGTTTGTAAAGTTCGGCAGCCATATTTTTAGGAATACCACATTCGTGCAATTTCAACTCAGGTCCTACAACAATTACCGAACGTGCTGAATAGTCTACACGTTTACCCAAAAGGTTTTGTCTGAAACGTCCTTGTTTACCTTTTAAGCTGTCGCTCAATGATTTCAATGGACGATTTGCTTCAGTTTTAACAGCACTTGATTTTCTTGAATTATCAAATAATGAATCAACAGCTTCTTGAAGCATTCTTTTCTCGTTTCGAAGAATAATTTCCGGAGCTTTAATTTCAATTAACCTTTTTAATCGATTGTTTCGGATAATTACTCTACGATATAAATCGTTCAAGTCGGAAGTTGCAAAACGTCCTCCATCAAGAGGTACTAAGGGGCGTAATTCCGGTGGTATAACCGGCACTACTTTTACAATCATCCATTCCGGCTTGTTAATATTCCTTGAGTTACGGAAAGCATTAACTACTTGTAATCTTTTTAAAGCCTCGTTTTTTCTTTGTTGCGAAGTTTCTTTACTGGCTTTATCTCTTAAATCAAACACCAAATTATCCAAATCTATTCTTGATAAAAGAAAATGTAGTGCTTCTGCACCCATTTTTGCAATAAACTTATTCGGGTCATTATCATCAAGCATTTGATTTTCCTTAGGGAGTGTATCAAGAATATCTAAATATTCTTCTTCTGTTAAGAAATCAAGATATTTTACTCCATCGGCTGCTTTTACACCGGGTTGGATAACTGCATATCTTTCATAATAGATAATTGAGTCCAATTTTTTTGTAGGAATACCAAGCAAATAACCAATTTTATTAGGTAATGATCTAAAATACCAGATGTGAGCAACCGGAACAACCAATGAGATGTGTCCCATGCGTTCTCTACGTACTTTTTTTTCTGTAACTTCAACACCGCATCGGTCGCAAACTATACCTTTATATCTGATTCTTTTATATTTTCCGCAATGACATTCATAGTCTTTAACGGGGCCAAAAATTCTTTCGCAAAATAATCCGTCTCTTTCCGGCTTGTATGTTCTGTAATTTATTGTTTCGGGTTTTAAAACTTCTCCACTTGAATGTTCCAAAATTTCTTCGGGCGAAGCTAAACCAATAGAGATTTTTGTAAAATCGCTTTTTACTTTTGTATCTCTTCTATAAGCCATAATTTAAAATTTATTAAATTTTTTTAAGATAGTAAATCCGGCAAATACACTATTTATTTGCCGGAAATATAATAGAAATTCATTTTTTTAGAATTAAATCTTTTAATTAAAATAGATAGCAGAATTTCAATTATATAGCATAAATTAATTCTTGCGAATATATTATTCTAGTTTGATACTTAGACCTAAACCTCTAAGTTCGTGTAATAACACATTTAACGATTCGGGAATTCCCGGAGTTGGTAAAGGATCACCTTTAACAATTGCTTCATACGTTTTGGCTCGCCCTACAACATCGTCTGATTTTACGGTCAGAATTTCTTGTAGAATGTTGGCAGCACCAAATGCTTCAAGCGCCCAAACTTCCATTTCTCCAAAACGCTGTCCACCAAACTGTGCTTTACCTCCAAGTGGCTGTTGGGTAATTAATGAATATGGCCCAATTGAACGTGCGTGCATTTTATCATCAACCATGTGTCCTAATTTCAGCATATAAATTATACCTACTGTAGCAGGTTGGTCAAAACGTTCACCGGTTCCACCATCGTATAGATAGGTTTTTCCATATCTTGGTACTCCTGCCTTGTCTGTATATTCATTAATCTCTTCAATGCTTGCTCCATCAAAAATAGGGGTTGCAAATTTTAAGCCCAATTCTTTACCTGCCCAGCCTAATACTGTTTCGTAAATTTGTCCAAGGTTCATACGCGAAGGTACGCCCAAAGGATTTAGTACTATATCTACAGGAGTTCCATCTTCAAGGAAAGGCATATCTTCTTGACGGACGATCCGTGCAACGATACCTTTGTTTCCGTGGCGCCCTGCCATTTTATCTCCAACCTTGATTTTACGTTTTTGGGCAATATATACTTTTGCCAATTGAATAATACCGATTGGTAATTCATCACCAATAGAAATATTGTATTTTTTTCTGCGGTATTTACCTTCAATTTCTTTATGCTTAACTACATAGTTATGCAAAAGTTGCTTAATTAATTCATTCTTCTTTTTATCGGTTGACCATTTGTTTGCAGTAATATGCATATAGTCAATGTCTTGAAGAATTTTTAAAGTAAACTTAGTTCCTTTTGGAATTACTTCTGTGCTATAATAATCTTTAACTCCCTGTGAAGTTTTACCGTTTACAAGGATAAATAACTTATCAATTAAGCGTGAACGTAACTCTTCAATTGCGCGTTCTTGTTCTTTGTCAAGTTTATCAATTAATGGTTTATCCGCATTTTTTGATTTACGGTCTTTAATGGCTCTTGAAAACAGTTTTTTATCGATAACTGTTCCGTATAATGATGGAGATGCCTTTAAAGAAGCATCTTTAACGTCGCCTGCTTTATCTCCAAAAATTGCACGCAAAAGTTTTTCTTCCGGTGATGGGTCTGACTCTCCTTTTGGAGTAATTTTACCAATAAGAATATCGCCGGGTTTAACATCAGCACCCACACGAATCATTCCGTTTTCATCCAGATTTTTTGTTGCTTCTTCGCTCACATTTGGGATATCCGAGGTAAGTTCTTCCAAACCTCTTTTGGTATCACGAACTTCCAAAATGTATTCGGTAATATGAATTGAAGTGAAAACATCTTCTTTTACCACATTTTCAGAAATTACAATCGCATCCTCAAAGTTGTACCCTTTCCAAGGCATAAAAGCAACTTTCAGATTTCGTCCGATTGCTAATTCTCCTTTTTGAGTTCCGTAACCTTCGGTTAAAATTTGACCTTTAACTACTTTTTGTCCTTTATGAACTATTGGACGAAGATTAACACTTGTGTTTTGGTTTGTTTTTCTGAATTTTGGTAATACGTATCTTTTACTGTCTTCTTCAAAACTTACAAATTGTTCATCCTCATTACGTGAATATCGAACAATAATTTCATTTGCATCAACGTATTCAATAATTCCATCTCCTTCTGCAACAATCTGTACACGAGAATCTTGCACAACAGTTTTTTCCAAACCGGTACCTACAATCGGCGATTCCGGATTTAATAAAGGTACTGCTTGACGCATCATGTTTGAACCCATCAAAGCACGGTTGGCATCATCGTGCTCAAGGAAAGGAATTAATGATGCTGCAATGGATGCAATTTGGTTCGGAGCAACGTCCATTAAATCT
This sequence comes from Bacteroidales bacterium, assembly GCA_026988445.1. Lineage (GTDB taxonomy): Bacteria > Bacteroidota > Bacteroidia > Bacteroidales > NBLH01 > NBLH01. The sequence goes on along the minus strand of JALSLF010000162.1, from coordinate 13,362 downwards.
ACTTTATCGTTTTCGATTAACGGATAATCTGCCTCGTATCTTGATTTTACTTTTTCGTTTACAAAGTGCCCTTCTTCATCAATTTGAGCATTTGCTTGCGCAATTGTTTTAGCTTCTTCTTCTTCGGCACTTAAATAAACAACTCCCTTTTCAGATAAATCTACTTTACCCGACTCTACTTTACGGTAGGGAGTTTCAATAAATCCTAAATTGTTAATTTTTGCATAAACGCAAAGCGATGATATCAAACCAATATTTGGACCTTCCGGTGTTTCTATCGGACATAACCTACCATAATGGGTATAGTGTACATCTCGAACCTCAAAGCCGGCTCTTTCTCTTGATAAACCACCGGGACCTAATGCCGACATTCTTCGCTTGTGGGTCATTTCTGCCAGCGGGTTGGTTTGATCCATAAATTGAGAAAGCTGGTTGGTTCCAAAAAATGAATTAATTACGGAGGATAATGTTTTGGAATTAATCAAATCTATTGGTGTAAACACCTCATTATCACGAACATTCATTCTTTCACGTATGGTTCGTGCCATACGGGCTAAACCAACACCAAATTGATTGTAGAGTTGTTCTCCTACTGTTCTAACTCTTCTGTTACTTAAATGGTCAATATCATCAACATCAGTTTTTGCATTAATCAGTTTTATCAAATATTTGATAATTTCTGTAATATCTTCTTTTGTTAAAACTTTAACATCAATAGATGTATTCAAGTTTAATTTTTTGTTGATACGATAACGACCTACTTCTCCTAAATCATAACGTTTATCAGAGAAGAATAATTTATCAATAATATCCCTGGCGGTAGCTTCGTCAGGTGGTTCTGAATTTCTTAATTGACGGTAAATATGCAATACAGCTTCTTTTTCCGAGTTACACGGGTCTCTTTGAAGGGTATTGTATATTATTGAAAAATCGGTTTGATTTTTTCTTTCTTTATGAACAAGAATGGTTTGTGTTCCGGAATCAATTATTTCATTGATATGAATTTCTTCCAATACGGTTTCACGATCAATAATGATTTCATTACGTTCAATAGAAACTACTTCACCGGTATCCTCATCCACAAAATCTTCTACCCAGCTTTTTAAAACTCTGGCTGCAAGTTTACGTCCTAAAACTTGTTTTAAAGCTGTTTTACTAACTTTAACTTCATCGGCAAGGTCAAAAATTTCCAGAATATCTTTATCACTTTCATAGCCTATGGCTCTAAGTAAAGTTGTAACCGGAAGTTTTTTCTTACGATCGATGTATGCATACATAACATTATTTATGTCGGTAGCAAATTCAATCCAAGAACCTTTAAAAGGAATAATTCTTGCCGAATATAATTTTGTACCGTTTGCATGCAGGCTTTGTCCGAAAAACACACCCGGTGAGCGGTGTAATTGTGAAACAACAACGCGCTCGGCACCATTAATAACAAAAGTACCTCTCGGTGTCATATATGGGATAGTTCCCAAATACACATCTTGTACAATGGTTTCAAAATCTTCGTGTTCCGGATCGGTACAATATAATTTTAATTTAGCTTTTAGTGGAACACTAAAAGTTAAACCTCTTTCCAGACATTCTTCGATTGTATAACGCGGCGGGTCAACATAATAATCAATAAATTCCAGTACGAAATTATTTCGAGTGTCTGTAATTGGAAAATTTTCACTAAATACCTTAAAAAGACCTTCTTGTTTTCTTTTTTCAGGTGTTGTATCCAGTTGAAAAAAATCCTTAAATGATTTTAATTGAATTTCCAAAAAATCAGGATAATCCAGTTGATTTTTTGTTTTGGCGAAACTAATTCTAGTATTGTTGGACATTTATCTAAATGGTATTAATTGAACTTTAAAATAATGACAAAAAGGCTTAGCATACCTTTTACAAGGATGCTAAACCTGAAACCTTCTCCTTAATGGAATTATTATTTAAGTTCAACTTCTGCTCCGGCTTCTTCTAACTGAGTTTTTAATGATTCAGCTTCTTCTTTAGAAACACCTTCTTTGATTGGGCTAGGAGCAGCGTCAACTATAGCCTTAGCATCTTTTAATGAAACGCCTGCTAACTCTTTTACTAATTTAACAATTTGTAATTTAGCTTGTCCGGCTGCTTTTAAGATAACATCAAATTCTGTTTTTTCTTCTGCACCGCCTCCGGCTTCACCACCAACAGGTCCTGCAACAGCAACTGCTGCAGCAGCAGGTTCAATACCGTATTCTTCTTTTAAAATTTCTGCTAACTCATTAACTTCTTTTACAGTCAAATTTACTAATTGCTCTGCAAATGATTTTAAATCTGCCATTTTTTTTCTCTTTTAATTAATTTTTATACTAAGATTCTTTTTCTGAAAGAGTTTTCAAAACTCCAACAAGGGTTTGACCCCCTGATTGTAATGCTGAAACAACATTCTTAACAGGTGATTGTAACAATGCAACAATATCTCCAATTAATTCGTCTTTGGATTTTATGTTTGCAAGTACTTCTAATTGTTCATCACCAATATAAACTGATTCTTCAACGTAAGCTGCTTTTAAAAGCGGCTTTTCCTTTTTCTTTTTCCTAAATTCTTTTATCAACTTTGCCGGACCATTACCGACTTCACTGAACATTATTGAAGTATTATTTACTAATGCTTGGTAAATTTCTTCAACATTTTTTTCTGATTGTTCTAATGCTTTTTTTAACAAAGTATTTTTCACAACTTGCAATTCGATATTACTCTTATAGCAAGCTCTTCTAAGGTCACTTGTGTCCTGTGCATTTAAATCAGAAATATCAGCGAGATAAAAATGAGGAGTAGCGTTGATTTTTTCAGTCAAACTTTCTACTAATTTTATTTTATCTTCCCGTTTCATAATAATTTAAATTTAATTAATCATCAATTGATTTTACATCAACCTGAATACCAGGACTCATTGTACTGGAAAGATAAACACTCTTCATATACGTACCTTTCGCTGCTGTTGGTTTCAATTTATTGATGGTTGATAAAAATTCACGTGCATTTTCAAAAATTTTATCTGCTGAAAATGATACTTTACCAATTGAAGTATGAACAATTCCGTATTTATCTACTTTAAAGTCGATTTTACCTTGTTTAACTTCTTTTACAGCATTTCCGATATCCATAGTTACCGTTCCGCTTTTAGGGTTCGGCATTAATCCCCGAGGACCTAAAATCCTACCTAACTGACCTACTTTGGCCATTACGGAAGGCATAGTGATAACTACATCAATATCTGTCCAACCACCTTTGATTTTAGCAATAAAATCATCTAAACCTACATAATCTGCACCGGCTGCTTTTGCTTCGTCTTCCTTATCAGGAGTACAAAGAACCAAAACTTTTTTATCTTTACCGGTACCGTGCGGCAACGAAACGACTCCTCGAACCATTTGGTTGGCTTTTCTTGGATCAACACCCAAACGAACATCAATATCTACTGATGCATCAAATTTTGAAAAAGTTATTTCTTTTACTAAATCTGCTGCTTCTTTCAGAGAATATTGTTTCCCTTTTTCAAGTTTTTCCAAAGCCAGTTTTTTATTTTTACTCAACTTAGCCATTTCTTAAATTTAATCAGTTAATATCCTCAGGAAAATCACCTTGAATAGTAATTCCCATACTCCTAGCAGTTCCTGCGACCATTTTCATTGCTGAACTAACTTTAAATGCATTTAAATCCTGCATTTTGTCTTCTGCAATTTGTTTAACTTGGTCCCAAGTAATAGAAGCTACTTTAACTCTGTTGGGTTCTGGTGAACCTGATTTTAGTTTTGCGGCTTCTAATAATTGAACTGCAACAGGAGGTGTTTTAGTTATGAAATCAAAAGATTTGTCTGCATAAACGGTAATTACAACCGGTATCACTTTTCCCGCTCTATCTTGTGTTCTGGCATTAAATTGCTTACAGAACTCCATGATATTGACCCCTTTTGCACCAAGTGCAGGCCCAACCGGCGGTGAAGGATTTGCAGCTCCTCCTTTAATTTGTAACTTAATTAATCCTGCAACTTCTTTTGCCATTTTTATTAATTTACGAATTAATGTTATCGATAGTTATATAGGAAGCATTTAATTATAAATCATAAATTCATAACTATCAATGCGATTTATAATTATATTGTTAATTTTCTTTTGCTACTTGTAAAAAACTTAGTTCTAATGGAGTTTTTCTTCCGAAAATTTTAACCATAACCTTTAGTTTTTTCTTTTCTTCGTTTACTTCTTCAATTGTACCCGTAAATCCATTAAATGGACCATCGGTTACTTTTACGGTTTCTCCAACAAAAAATGGTGTACTAATTTCTTCTTCACTGTTTTCTAAATCATCTACGGTTCCAAGAATTCTGTTTACTTCATTTGCTCTTAAAGGAACCGGATCTCCACCTTTTTCTGCACCAAGAAAACCAATTACATTATTTATACTTTTGATGATATGAGGAATCTCACCTTCCAATAAGGCTTCGATAAAAACATTACCGGGAAATAAATTTCGTTCTTTACTTATTTTTTTCCCATTTCTGATAAGATATACTTTTTCGGCAGGTATAAGTACCTGACCAATGTAGTCTTCCAGATTCAACCGAGCAACTTCATTTTCGATTGAGGCTTTAACTTTTTTCTCTTTCCCTCCAATCGTTCTTATTACATACCATTTTTTCTCGCTACCAGCCATTGTTTGCCTCCTTAGATTAGTAAAACAAACCGTATATCATCTTCATGATGTTGCTGAATGAAGAATCCATTAAATAGATAATAATAGCAATTATCAAGGATGCAATCATTACAACAATTGCACTATTTTGAAGTTCAGGCCATGTTGGCCATGTAACTTTTTGAGTTAATTCCTTGTATGACTCCTCAATATATATTTTCAGTTTCATCTGTTTTGTATAATTATTCTGCACGGGAGGAGCGACTCGAACGCCCGACACCTGGTTTTGGAGACCAGTGCTCTACCAACTGAGCTACACCCGTTTCTACAACGAAAAGCGGATTTGATAAAAAATCAATATCAAACCCTGCTTTTCTGTATATAAATTTAACAATCGGTTATTCAATAATTTCAGTTACTTGACCTGCACCAACAGTTCTACCACCTTCACGGATTGCAAAACGTAGTCCTTGAGTCATAGCAACAGGAGTAATTAATTCAACAGTGATTGTTACGTTATCACCGGGCATAACCATTTCAACACCTTCGGGTAATTGAATTTCGCCGGTTACATCAAGAGTTCTTAAATAGAACTGAGGACGGTATTTGTTATGGAAAGGAGTGTGACGACCACCTTCTTCTTTCTTCAATACATAAACCTCAGCTTTGAATTTTGTATGTGGAGTAATACTTCCGGGTTTGGCAATAACCATACCTCTTTTAATTTCTTTTTTGTCCACACCTCTTAATAATAAACCTACATTATCACCGGCTTGACCATCGTCAAGAATTTTTCTAAACATTTCAACTCCGGTTACAACTGATTTCATTTTGTTTGCACCTAAACCAATAATTTCTACAGGATCACCTGTGTGAATTACACCTGTTTCAATTCTTCCGGTTGCAACTGTTCCTCTACCTGTAATTGAGAAAACGTCTTCAACAGGCATTAAGAAATCTTTTTCAGTATCACGGGGAGGTATTGGAATCCACTCATCAACAGCTTTCATTAATTCCATTACTTTTTCTTCCCACTCCGGCTCACCGTTTAATGCACCTAATGCAGAACCCATAATAACAGGTGTATTTTCACCGTCAAATTCATAGAAATCCAAAAGTTCTCTGATTTCCATTTCAACAAGTTCTAACAATTCAGGATCATCAACCATATCTACCTTATTGATGAAAACTACCAATCTGGGTACGTTTACCTGTCTTGCTAAAAGAATGTGCTCTCTTGTTTGAGGCATAGGTCCGTCAGTACCTGCAACTACGATAATAGCGCCGTCCATTTGAGCAGCACCTGTTACCATGTTTTTAACATAGTCAGCGTGACCGGGACAGTCAACGTGTGCATAGTGACGTTTTTCAGTTTCATATTCAACGTGAGCAGTATTAATCGTAATACCTCTTTCTTTTTCTTCAGGAGCATTGTCAATGGAATCAAAATCCATAACTTCACTCAAACCCTTTTTTGCTAAAACAGTAGTAATAGCAGATGTTAAGGTAGTTTTTCCGTGGTCAACGTGACCAATGGTACCAATATTCACATGGGGTTTCGACCTGTCAAATTTTTCTTTAGCCATGATTTTTAGATGTTTTTACAAGTGATTTAAGAATATTCGTTTTAGAAAAATTAGCACTCGAGCCAATGATGGGATTTGAACCCATGACCTCTTCCTTACCAAGGAAACGCTCTACCCCTGAGCTACATCGGCCAATAAAAAATTTGAGCGGGAAACGAGGCTCGAACCCGCGACCTACAGCTTGGAAGGCTGTCGCTCTACCAACTGAGCTATTCCCGCTTAATTTTTTAATGCTTGTGGGGGGAGCAGGATTCGAACCTACGAAGGCTTAGCCAACAGATTTACAGTCTGCCCCATTTGACCGCTCTGGAATCCCCCCAAACCACACACAACAATTATTTAAAAACGAGCCGATGGACGGATTCGAACCGCCGACCGGCTGATTACAAATCAGCTGCTCTGACCAACTGAGCTACATCGGCAACACGTTTAGAACTTAAATACCTTTCAAATTCGGTGTGCAAATGTAGAATATTTTGATTATATCCCAAAATAATTTTTAAAAAAATTAAAAAAAATTATTGTTTTTGTTTTTCTTTGAACTTTTGAAGCTGTTTGCGAAGTGCCTCAATTACTGAATCTGTGGACTTTTCAAAAGAGTTTGTTTGTCTTTTGGCAAACAGTTCAGTACCCGGAATTTCTAACTTTATTTCGGTAATTTTATTTTCTAAGTCCTGACTTTTCGCTAGTCTTAAATAGACATTTGCCGATATTATTCGTTTATCAAACTGTTTTAGTTTATTTATTTTATTTGATATTAATTCTTCCAGCTTCTTATCTGCTGTGAAATGAATTGAATGAATTGTAATATCCATATTTACCTCCTCATTTTATGCCCTGGGATGGGCTTGTTTATAAATTTCATTTAGCTTTTTAAATGTGTTGTGTGTGTATATTTGTGTTGCCGATAAATTTGCATGACCTAAAAGTTCTTTAATAGCATTTAAATCTGCGCCATTATTTAATAAATGGGTTGCATAAGTATGCCTTAATGTATGCGGACTTTTACTTTCATTGGTTGTTATCATCGTTAAATATTTTACTACTGTTCGATAAATAAGTTTCGGATAAGTTTTCTCTCCTTTTTCTGTTACTAGTAAATAAGGGTTTGTTATGCCTTTTTCTTCTTTAATTTTAATATAAGTATTTATATTTGAAATTAACACTTCCGGAAATGGGATGATTCTTTCCTTATTTCTTTTACCTAATACTTTTATTGTTTTATCTTTAATATTTATATCTTGTTCTTTTAGATTTATTAATTCAGATAAACGAATTCCTGTGCTGTAAAGTATATTAAGTATTAATTTATCTCTTTGCCCTGTGAAACTATTTGAGAAGTTTAATTTTTCAAATAGTATTAAAATTTCATTTTGTTTAATAAATTCAGGAAGCTTTTTATTTGTTTTGGGCAGAATTATTTTATCAGTAGGGTTTGTTTGGATTATCTGTTCTCTTTGAAGAAAAGTGTAATACTTTTTTACGCTTGAAATTTTTCTTTTTATTGATTGTGGAGACAGCCCATTATTGTATAGATTAATTATCCAATCTCGAATTAATCGAAAATCGGCAAATACTATACTAAATGTATTTTCTTGAGATTTAGATTGAGCGAAGTCGGCAAATTGTTGTAAATCAGTAATGTATGCACATACCGTGTGCGCTGAGTACCTTTTTTCAAATTTTAAATATTTTAAATAGGTTTCAACGTGCATATATAAATTGTCAGATAAAAAGTTCTAAGATTCTTAAAATAAGAAACTTAGTTGTACATAATTACAAAAAAATACAAAGTAATCTTATACTTAAAGATATAAAATTACTTTGTAATAAACAACAATTATTTTGTAATTTTTTAAGCTTTATCCGATTCTGCTTGTAATTTTTGAATATATCGTGCTTTTTGAATCTGTTCTCTTCTTCTTACAGAAGGTTTCTTATAAGCTTGTCTAGCACGTAACTCTCTGATTACACCAGTCTTTTCAAACTTTCTTTTGAATTTTTTAAGTGCTCTTTCAATATTTTCTCCTTCTTTTACCGGAATGATAATCATAAAAATAATTTTTAATAAGTTTATAATTCTCTTATTTTAATTGGTCTGCAAAAGTAGAAATTCGTTTTGTATTATCAAATATTTTTTAAAAATATTTTAAAAAAAGATGAAAATAATTTTAAATTTACCCAATAGCAGTCTTTTATTGTTCTTAAAGTGTTTATTCATTAAGTAAATAACGTGAAATTACCAGTTTCTGTATTTCTGATGTTCCTTCGCCAATTTGGAGTAGTCGTTGGTCGCGGTAAAATCGTTCTATATCATAGTCTTTCATTAAGCCATAGCCTCCATGAATTTGTACTGCCAGATCAGCTACTTCCTTGGCTATTTCTGAACAATACCATTTTGACATAGCTGCTTCTTTTGCAAATGGCTTATTGTTGTCTTTTAGCCAGCAGGCTTTGTAAAGAAGGTTACGGGCTAATTCAATGCGTGTTGCCATTTCTACCAAATAAAAAGCAATAGTTTGAAATTTACTGATGGACTTACCAAACTGTTTACGTTCTTTTGAGTATTTTAGTGCCATTTCATAAGCTCCTTGAGCAAGCCCTAAGCCCATTGCTCCAATTGAAAGTCTGCCATTGTCTAATGTGCTGAGCATTATTTTTGATCCTTGCCCTCGATTTCCAAGCATGTTTTCTTGAGGTATTTTACAATTGTCAAAATACAGTTCTGCTGTATCTGAGGCACGCCACATCATTTTTCCATGCATGGGTATTCTAGTAAATCCTTCTGTACCTTTTTCAACAATAAATGTAGTAAATTCTTTCTTCTGTCCGTCTGCTTTGCTTATCGTTTGTACTGTTGCGCCCATTGATATTGGGGACGAGCCATTAGTTATAAATATTTTAGAACCGTTAATTATCCAACTATTGCCTTCTTGTACTGCAAAGGTTTTCGTTCCTCGTGAATCAGAGCCTGCATTAGTTTCTGTTAAACCAAATGCCCACAGAGCTTCACCGGTACATAATTGAGGCAAATATTTCATTTTTTGCTCTTCTGTACCGTAATAATAAATAGGTCCTATGCCGAGCGAATTGTGTGCTGCTAAGGTTGCAGCTTGCGAACTATCTACTCTGGCAATTTCTTCAACGGCTATAATATAGGATAAGGTATCCAGGTTTTGACCTCCATACTTATCGGGTAAGTACATGCCAAAAAGGCCTAGTTCTCCCATTTTTTTTGTTAGTTCAATAGAAAATTGTGCCTTTTCATCTAATTCTTTGGCTACAGGTTTAATTTCTCGTTCGGCAAACTCCCTGACTGTTTGCCGAATCATCTGTTGTTCTTCGGTAAGTTCAAAATTCATGATTATTAATATTAGGTTTGGTTTTTTCTGTAATTTTAAGTAAATTATATAAGATACGCAAACTTGAAATGAAAATTTTTAGGTATATAATATATAAGGTATAAAATGCATGGAAATAATTTTGCTTATGCAAATAAAAAATTGTTGAGGATTTAAGGCTTTATTAAATGCTTAAATATTCTTTTATTTGATTGAATGTATTAACCGGGAGTATTTTCTTTTCTATCAAAATATTTATTGATTGGTAAGCACCATTTTTTGTTCGGTAAGCTACAATTGCTTTTGCTTGATTATAGTTTAGGTAGGGATGTTTTACTAAATCACTTACTTCGGCAAAATTTATGTTTATTTTTTTAATTTTTGTGGCATCAATAATAATATTGGGTTTAATTTTCTCAAAAGTAGATTTTCTGAAATTTTTTATTTCAAGTAACTGTTCTTTTTTTATGTATCCTCCTAATTTTTTTCTATACCAAATAATGTTGTTTGCAAGATAATCTCCGATGCCATTAATTCGGGTAAGTTCTTCATGTGAGGCACTATTAATATCAACAGATAAAGGTGTTATAACTTTTGTGGTTTTGATTTGATTTTTTTCGATTTTTATATAAGGACTTAATTTATTAAAGGTTTCATTACTAATACCATATATTTTTTTAAAATCTTGGGGTTTGTAGAATACACCCCCTTTATTACGAAAATTTACAATTATATTGATTTGTTGATTGTTTAAACCAAGTTTTTTCCAATTTTCAGCCGATAATGTATTGGGGTCAAAATAAAATAATGAATCTGTTGGTGTATTTTGTTCTGTAACTTTTGGTTTATTATTCGTAATTTTATTAGCTAATAAAAGGTAGGGTTTTAGTTTTTGGTATTGGCTTTGCCTTATTCCGTATATTTTTCTAAAATCATCTTTTGTATAAAATTTCCCGCCTTTTTTTAAATAATTTCTGATGGTAGCTATTTGTTTTTCTGTTAATCCAAGCTTTTTAAAACTTTTGTCAGTGGTGGTATTGGGGTTAAAATAAAATAGCTCCAAAGTATCATAGCGCTCAGAAATATATCTGTCTAAGCGGTTTTGATAAGCTTGTTTGTTTATTGACTGTAATGATTTTTCAAACTTTTCTATTTCAGTATCAAATTGTGTGGCATCTGTTTTTGTATCGGACAGATATTTGAAATATATATTAGGAATAATAATGATTAAAAAGATAAGAATAATGAGGAAAAAGATACCGTTTCGTTCACTTTTCGTGAAGTAAAAAAAGTCTTTTATGTCCTCCGGCAGATTCAATTTTACTTAAATCTTTTAATTTCTCCTGATTTCACTCTTCGGAAATAATCACCTAAATCGTTTTTTACTTCACCTGCAAGAATAAATAGTCCAAAAATATTCGGGAAAGCCATACTTAATATCATCATATCTGCAAAATCCAATACTGCTCCCAAATGAGCCGATGAACCAACTACAATAAAGGCTAGAAAAATTACAAAATATATATTTTTTAATAATTTTTCATTTTTAATATATTTTCCAAAAAGGTACTTGAATCCGTTAAGACCATAATATGACCATGAAATCATGGTTGAAAATGCAAATAATAAAATAGCCAGAATTAGAAGATAAGGAAACCACCAAAATATTTCTTCAAATGCTTTTGAGGTTAGTTGTGTTCCATTTAATCCTGCAGCAACTGATGGGTCATAATATCCTGAAAAAATTATTACTAAAGCAGTCATTGTGCAAATTACTACGGTGTCAATAAATGGTTCCAGAAGGGCTACAATTCCTTCACTAACCGGTTCTTCGGTTTTTACTGCCGAGTGGGCAATTGATGCTGAACCTACGCCTGCCTCATTAGAAAAAGATGCACGTTGAAAACCTACGATAAGAACACCAATTACTCCACCTTTTAAAGCATCCGGTTCAAATGCTCCGTTAAAAATTAATGCAAAAGCCTCAAAAGTCCGGTCGTAATGCATGAATATAATGACAAGAGCAGTACCTACATATAATGCAGCCATAAAAGGTACAATTTTTTCGGTAACATTAGCAATCTTTTTAATTCCACCAATGATTACAATACCTACTAAAAATGCAAGAACTATCCCAAAATATGCACCGTATGAGCTTATTTGCGGGAACTTTGAAGAAATTTGTGCAAATGCTTGATTGGATTGAAACATATTCCCGCCGCCTAGTGATGCACCAATTACAAGAATTGCGAATATCACTGCCAAAACTTTTCCTAAACCGCTTAAATTTCTTTTTGCAAGTGCTTTACTTAAATAAAACATCGGACCACCGGATACTTCTCCCTCTTCATTTATATTTCTGTATTTTACACCAAGTGTAACTTCTGTGAATTTTGAGGACATACCTAATAATCCTGCAATAATCATCCAAAAAGTTGCACCCGGTCCGCCTACGGTAATTGCTATAGCCACACCTGCAATATTGCCTAAACCTACAGTAGCAGAGAGAGCTGTAGCCAAAGCCTGAAAATGAGATACTTCTCCTTTGTCGTCAGGACTGTCAAATTTTCCTTTTATTAATTCAATAGCATGCTTAAATCCACGGATATTTACAAATTTCATTTTAATTGTGAAAAAAAGTGCTCCTAAAACAAGCCATACTACAACAAAAGGGATTTTCATTTTTTGGGGATCGCCGTTTGGGTGTCTTAATATGTTCCCATTATCATCGTGCAATGTAGGGTCGTATAAATTTAGTTTTGCAAAAATATCAGCCATTAACCAACTTGCCATAAAATTTACGGGAGGAGTAAAAAATGCATCTATTTTTTCTTCTATTGATTCCGGTTCTATTGTAAAACTTTTGGATACTGTATTATTATCCGCATCGGTAACTGTTAAAGTATATTCTGTACCTTCGAGCAAAGCTTTTGATACATTGCTTTTTAAACCGGTGCTTTGTTTTGACCATTTATAGATATAAGGAGCTTTTCCTCCTGTTACGATTGCTGTTGCCTGACCGTCTCTAATATTTGTTGAAACATTTTCACTTTTTATTTCTAACTTTAAAGTTTCTATATTGTCTTGGGCATTAATTGATAGAGAAAAAAAAGTTATTAATGTTAAAAACAAAAGGCGGTTCATAGTATAAATTTAATTGGTTGGTTAATTATATATTTAGTTTGCAAAAAGTTTTAATTGTTTGGATAACGTTTCTTTAAGGTTTTTTCGTTCTACTATATAATCTAAAAACCCGTGTTCCAACAAAAATTCTGAACGTTGAAAGCCTTCGGGCAAATCGCGTCCAACGGTATCGCGTATAACTCTTGGTCCTGCAAATCCTATTAAAGCACCGGGTTCAGCAATATTAATATCTCCAAGCATTGCGTATGAGGCGGTTACTCCTCCTGTGGTTGGATCTAATAATAAAGATATATACGGAATTTTTGCTTTGGATAGTTGATTTAATTTTGCAGCTGTTTTTGCCATTTGCATAAGAGAAAAAGCTGCTTCCATCATTCTTGCACCTCCTGATTTTGAAATAATCATGAACGGAATTTTATTTTTAATACTGTAATCAATGGCTCGGGCAATTTTTTCACCAACAACAGAACCCATGGAACCTCCGATAAACTCAAAATTCATGGCAGCTATTACAATATCTTGATTATCAATTTTTCCGTGAACCGTTGTAATGGCATCTTTCAGACCTGTTTTTTTCTCTACTGCTGCTAATCTATCGGTATATTTTTTTGTATCTACAAAGCC
>JALSLF010000161.1 GCA_026988445.1 Bacteroidales bacterium | reverse complement strand
TTTGCTCAACAAGCAGAATGATTTGGGACACCGTTGCCGTAGATGAATGGTTTTTATACGATATGGTACCGGCAGTTGCCGACAGGTATTTAAAACCTTCAACCTGTCCAAATTTCACACCCAATACTGACAGAGAGCGAAAATTATTGCGTGATATTAAAGATTTTCAAGTAGATGGAGTTATTTATCAAACGTTTACGGGATGTCAGCTTTACGATATGGAATCACGCAGAATAGGTAAAATACTGGAAGAAAACGGCATACAAACTTTATACATTGAATCGGATTACAATCCAGATGATTTCGGGCAATTAACAACACGTTTAGAAGCATTTTTGGATTCATTAAAAAACAAAAAATAATATGGCATATTTTGTAGGGATAGACATTGGTTCAACAACCATTAAAATAGCAATTATAGATGAAAATAAGAATATTGTAGCAAAAGGCAATGCACCAACCGGCAGCCGGTTTAATCAAAATGCAGTAGATGCACTCGATCTTTTACTTTTTCGCAATAAATTAAATAAAGAAGATATTGCCTATACTGTTTCAACAGGATACGGAAGAAAGTTATTTAAAGGAAGCGATGAAAACGTAAATGAAATAACAGCTAATGCTGTTGGAGCCAGAGAAATGAAAGACGGAGTAGAAATCAGGACAATTATTAACGTTGGCGGGCAAGATACAAAAGTTATTTTACTTGATAAAAACGGTGAAATCAGCAACTTTGTTATGAACGATAAATGTGCAGCAGGAACAGGAAGGTTTTTGGACATTGCTGCACGTAATTTAGAGGTTGATGTAATTGAGTTGGGAGACCTGCATTACGAAGCAAAAGATACACCCCTGCCTGTTAACAGTACTTGCGCTGTATTTGCCGAATCGGAGATTATATCGCTACTGGCAGCAGGACATAAAACCAGCGAAATTGTATCAGGCATTCATTATTCTGTTGCTCGTAGAATAGCACGCCTAGCTAGCCGTGTACGAATAGAAGATGGGGTATTGTTTGACGGCGGAGCAGCTTTAAATAAAGGGATGGTAGAAGCTCTGGAAAACGAACTGATGCGCGAAATTCACATTCATGAATTTCCTCAATGCACAACCGCCATAGGTGCAGCACATATTGCAAGAGAGAAGTATTTAAAAAATCAAGACTAATTATTACCTTAAATCCGCAACTATGTTCGTAGCGAAAAGTCAGAATGTATGTCAGTATTGGTGTAGCGCAGTTTTGAGACACGCAAACGTCCGCCAGCTGGCGGACGGTGAGTATCGAAAAACGAGCATTCCCAATAATGGCATGCAGTCTGGCTTTGCAGTAGAAGTTAGTTGCGGATTTAAGGTATTAATAAAAATCTTATAATATAAGTCTTGATATATTTCAAAAAAAGAATATTAACCAATTTACAATAAAAATTATGAAAAAAAATATTTTAACAATTCTATGCCTGTTGATAATTTTCAATCCGGCAAATCTTTTTGCTCAAAAAAATATCAATATCGAAGAAATTTTGGTTAACGGTGAAAAACCCACACAACCGGAATTAAGTATTGATAACAAACAAATACAATTAGTTGCACCCCGTGATATCGGAGATATTTTTAAATCGATAAGCGGATTTGGTGTATTAAAACGCGGAGGTTTTGCAATGGAACCGACCTTCCGCTCTTTTAAACTGGAACAATTAAATATGATGTTTGATGGTGCAATGACGACTGTTCCGGCTTGCCCAAACCGTATGGACCCAATCACGACACATATAAACCCTGCGGATATTGAAAAAATTGAGGTGATTAAAGGTCCGTACACGGTACGCTACGGACAAACTATGGGAGCAGTGATTAATATGCTTACTATGCAGCCGCATTATTCCGATAATTTTGAAGTACACGGTTTAGTAAATTTAGCTTATGAAACAAATGGTAATGCTAAAAAAACCTACGGTGAATTATCAATGGGAAACAAACATTTTGATTTGTTGTTAAGCGGCGGATACAATGATTATGATAACTACTCAAACGGCTCGGGACAAGAAATTGCATCGGCATTTACCAATTATGATTATTCGCTTAAATTAGGATATAATATTACTTCCAATCAGCGTATTCAAGCAAGCTGGCGACAAACTTTTGCCCGAGATGTACTGCATGCAGGTTTACCTATGGATACAAAAACCGATGACCAAAGCTCAATTACATTGGATTATTCGGCGAAACAGCTTAGCGATAAAGTTTTTGCACTTAATGCAAAATTTTACCGCTCTTATGTGGATCATGTGATGAATAATGAATTAAGACCATCTTTTAAAGCAACTCATGCCATTAGCCCGGTTAGTTCTTTAAACTACGGGGCTAAAT
Source organism: Bacteroidales bacterium (assembly GCA_026988445.1). Taxonomy (GTDB): domain Bacteria; phylum Bacteroidota; class Bacteroidia; order Bacteroidales; family NBLH01; genus NBLH01. The sequence goes on along the minus strand of JALSLF010000161.1, from coordinate 1,075 downwards.
TGGAACTTGGTTTAAACTTATCAAGTAATAATTTAATTTATATTGGCACCGACTATAAATTTATCAATAAGGATGGTAGTAGAAACCGCGAAGTATATATAAATACATGTACCGGAATGGTATTTGACCCTCCCAAAGAATTTACCGATAAAATATGGCAAAACTCAAGCACTACCAATTACGGTTTTTATGCAGAAAATAAAAATACAATTGGTAAAAATCTAAAACTAAATGCAGGACTACGATTAGATATTAACAATGGAGAAATACTTGACCCTGAGGAAGATTTTCTTAACTTATATGAAGAAAATCTTAAAACCGATGCATTAATGGATTTAAGTGGTATGCTCACACTAACTTATGATTTAAACAATTTGTATAATATTCAATTTGCCTACGGATTAGGTTCACGTGCACCCAAAATTACGGAAAGATATATTAACCATTTCACTGTTAGCATGGATGCATACGAATATGTGGGAAACCCGTTTTTGAAATCTGAAAAAAACAATCAAGTTGATTTAGTACTGAATAAATCCGGAGAAGTTTTTTCATTTCAAGTAGATTTATTTTATTCGTACATGACCAATTATATTACGGCAGTTGTTGATACTACATTGAATAAAAAATTTATGGCTTGTATGCCTCCGGCTCATGCAAAAAGGTTTACAAATATAGATAAAGCCATTCAATACGGTTTTGAACTGTCGGCAGGATATAAATTTGCAAATTATTTTGCGTTAAACGGTAATGTTTATTATACCTATGCCCAAAATTTAGATTTTGATGAGCCTTTAGCAGAAATACCGCCCTTAACCGGTAATTTATCGCTTAGTTATACTCGTAAAAAGTTATTTGCAAACCTCAGCGGAAGATTTGTAGCAGAACAAACAAGAGTATCTGCATCATTTAATGAAAGTCCTTCGGACGGATTTTCGGTTTTTGATGCAAAACTTGCTTATACAGCTATAAAAAATTTAAGTTTGGAGATGGGCATAAATAATATTTTTGATGTTACTTATTACGAACATTTAAGTCGCCCGTATAAAAATATGCCGGAGCAAAGTATGTTTTA
>JALSLF010000160.1 GCA_026988445.1 Bacteroidales bacterium | reverse complement strand
CCGGGTGCATATTTCCGTTCATAGGCATTTGCGATGTGCCTTGTATATCGTAAACATCTGATTGTAAATTTGAGTAACTGATATTTATCTTGCTGCTGCCTATTCCTTTCCATACTTTATTGTACCGGATACTTGTTCCGTATTGTAGTTTTTTTTCGTCGAAGGTTTGATTAAAAGTCATGTTGTTTGTATTTTCAACTTGCTCATTAACAGAATAGTAGAATTTATCTTGACCGGCTAAGGCACTTAAAGAATAACTGTCTCCATTTTTTGTTTGTCCTGCAAATTTCAGGTTGGCATCTCTGAATGTATAATCCGGCTGAACAATTAGGTTTGTACCTTGCATGTGTTGGTTTAGCTCACTGCTTGTTGAAACTTGATTTGTGTTGTAAAGTTGGTAATAGGTTTGGCGGAAAGCTGCAATTAGTGAGTTATTTTTACCAATAGGCAATTCGCCCAAAAAATTCATGGTGGTATTGTTGATATTTAGTTTGATTGCCGTTTTTTTTTGATTCCCTTCTAAACCGGTAATGGATACAATTCCACCGACACGTTCACCTAGGGTAGCATCGTATCCGCCTTTGTTAATTCTAATATCTTTTGCTATGTATGGGTTTATCGGGCTAATGTTGTCGTTGTAATTTTTAAGTCCGAAAAGGGTAATACCATCAAAATTAACTTGTGATTGTCCTTCGTAGCTACCCCAAACAATTATTTCGCTTGATTGTTCACCCGAAGCCATAATGCCGGGCTGAAGGCGTATCAGATTAAAAATGGCATTATCGCCGGAGCCGGGAATGTATTTTGCAATGCGGTTGTTGATGCGTATAAGTCCTGCTTTTGTTCCGGTTTGCCCAAAGAAAATTACCGGACTTCCTTTTATGATAATTTCCTTAAATTTTGTAACTGCGGGACTTAGCTTTAAGCGATAATTATTTCCTGCCGGAATTAGCGTATCTAATAGGTGATATCCTAAAAAGCTTACTTTTATTTGAAAAATACTGTCTTTTTTGCTTTCAAAATTAAAATTCCCATATTCATCACTTACCGTTCCGGCTTGGTTAATATATATAAGTGCGTAGGGTAGCGGCTCGTTGTTTTCTTTGTCGATAATTTTTCCCGAAAGTATATACTTTTTATTGATGGGCTGCTTTTTTTTGTCGGGATAAAAAATATATACCCCGTTAGTATTTTCATAAGCTATCGGTAGGTTTTTGATTAGAAAATCAAAGGCTTTTTCGGGGGAAGAGAATTTTTTATTTACCGTTATCCGGTATTTGCTCAATGTTAAATCATCAAAGGATAAATTTAAGGAATAGTTATCCCTTAATTCAATCAATACTTCGCTAAGTTTTTTATTGTTTGCCGAAATTTTAATTTCCTGAGCCGAAGTATTGATTGAAATTAATGTGAAAAATAATAAGTGTATATATATTTTTTTTCTCAATAGTTTTATTTGTGTATATAATAACTGCCTGATTTTTTTTCAATTTTTAGATTAAACGGACGACAAATTAATTGTAATGTTTCTTCTACTGATTTTTTCTTATCAAAATTGCCTGTGTATTCGAATTCAAATTTTTGTGCTAAAATAATTTTGGTATTGTATTGCCGTTCAATTTCTTCAAAAACCTGTTTTAAGGGTGTTGAAGTAAATACAAATTTATTTGAAATCCACGCCTTGGTATTATTAATATCTACATTATCTTTAACTTTTAACTCACCTTTTGGGCTTACACTTACCTTTTGTTTGGGTTTAATAATTACCGATTGTTTGGTTTTTGTGCTCGATACTTTAACTTTACCGGTTACACAGGTAACTTCGTATTTTTTATTACGTGCAAAAATATTAAAGCTTGTTCCTAATACTTCGGTAATTCCATTTTCAGAAACAACACTAAATTTTTTACCTTTTTTCACTTCAAAAAAGGCTTCGCCTTTTAAACGAACACTTCTACTGATTTTCCACCAATAAGGATGATAAGATATTTGTGCATCGGCATTCAGAAATACTTTTGAACCATCGGGCAGCTCTGCTGTTGCATGGGTTCCGGCAGGGCTTTTAATCCTTTCGGTATGAACACGAATAAAAACACCCAAACTCAGCAATAAAGCCAATGATGCCGCAATTAACCATTGTTTATACATGGTTTTTGGCTTCATTTGTACCAATTTGCCTTGTTTTATCTGCTCCGATACATCATTCCATACTTCTTCTTTTGACACTTCCCATTTTATGGTTAGTTTATCTTGCAATTCGGTTGATTTGTCGCTTAAAAAATTATCCGGTACTTTGTTTTTCATAATTCGGGTATTTTATGAGTGATTGAATAAGAAAGCAAAATGTTTTGCCGTAATTGAAAAAAACAACAAATAAAAAGCTACTTTTAAGAGTTCGCGAAAAGTACCTAATGCTCCGTGCATTCTTTTTTCAACAGCTTTTACACTAATTCCCAGTTTCTCAGCAATTTCATGGTATTTTAAACCATCCATCCGGCTCATTAAAAAAACAACACGCTGTTTTTCGCTTATTTTAGCAAGTGCGTACTCATATTTTTCTTTTAATTCTTTGTATTGCATTTGCTCTTCGGGCGATACATCATCGTAAAAATCAAATTCAAGACTTTCCAGATATTTTGCCTTTGAACTGTTTTTTCGATAGTTGCTTACAAAAAAATCTCCGGCTATTTTATATAATAAGCCTACTGTTTTTTTACCTTCCAGCCGTATTTGTTTTTCCCAGATACGTACAAAAGCATCTTGGGCAATATCGGTAGCCAATTCTTTATCACCGCTACGGTAATATAAATAGCTTCGTAAACTATCAAAATTCTTATCGAAAAACTGTTTAAACTCTTTTTCTGTCAAAATCGCTTTTTTTAACAATGTTTAACATTTGCTTTGTTTGTATATATACCGAATAAGTTTTATAATACCCTACTTATTGTTCGGTTTTTTCTTTCCTAATCTTTTAATTCGTGGTGATGAAACATACCAGAGCAAAAATCCACTTAATACTGTAATAAGCCCTAAAAGAGAAAAAACTCTTAAAATAATGGTGTTGAAATTATCTCTGCCCTCATAATCCATAGTATGCGTCATCCATAAAAAATCAAACCAACGCCAACTACGATGTCTAACTGTACGAAAACTACCATCCTTAACCGATATATAGGCTTTTAAATTGTCATTTGTTTTGTATGAGATAACATATGCCGGTAAAAGCCCGCCTCTGTATTCATGATGTTTATCTAATTTGTTAATTAAACTAATATCTTTTACTTCCAAATTATTTTTCATATATCTTTTAGCTATTAGAAGCGCTTCTTTTTTACTAATGCCCTTTTTTATTTTTCCTGTTTCCGCATTATAAAGCTGTTTATTATTTACCCAATAATAAGGCTTTCCTGCTATTTCTTTTAAAACTAAAGTTTTAATTTCCG
>JALSLF010000159.1 GCA_026988445.1 Bacteroidales bacterium | reverse complement strand
CCGGCATCAACAACGGCAGTTACTCCTTTTTCTTTTGCTAATTTATCTAAATCAAAAGGATTTTCAGGAAAAAAGGCTATATCAACAACGTCTTTGCCATGTTCAATAATCGTTTTTAAGGTTTCATAACCCATATATCCGGGCACGGCACTAATAACTAAATCACAATCTTTAATAACAGAAGTAATATTTCCCACAACTGATAAATCGGCTTGATAAGTTTCAATCTTATATTTCTCTAATGATTTTAATGCAACAGGATTGAAATCAATAGATTTTACATGATAATTTTTACTTAAATCAATAGCTATGGCAGAGCCTACACGACCTGCACCAAGAACAATAATTTTTTTCATAGAAAAAATGATTAGAAGAGAATAACACAAATAATAATTTAAACTAAAACACTTATCAAAGGTTATTTATTCCCAAATTTAAAATATATTTATGAATAAAAAAATTAGATATCTATTTTAACAAATCATCCAAAACAAAACCGGTTTTAAGTAAATTATCAACGCTTAATATTGATTTTAATTTCTCAGGATGAAGCATTTGAAGTAAATTATTCGCACTAAAAACGTCAAGTTCCTCATTTTTCATTTTTTGTGCAAGTAAAACAGAATTATTATATCCGATGTAGGGCAGTAATGCAGTAACAATAGCAGGACTACGATATAATTTTTCTTTGGCAATATTTTCACGAATAACAAGTCCGGCAATCAGATTATGGGTAAAACTATAATTAGCCGCAATTAATAATTCAAGACTTTCTATTAGCGCATTACCAATAAGCGGCAAATAAGCATTCAAATCCAAAACGCCTTGTGCTGATAAAGAAGAAATTAATTGGTCGTTAGCATAGATTTTATGTGCAACGCCAATGATATATTCAGAAATAACAGGATTTACTTTTGCAGGCATAATTGAACTGCCAACTTGTTTTTTTGGAATTTCTAAATCTTTATTAATTAATATATCCGAAGATAACAAACGAATATCATTAGCAAATTTTTCCAAATTAACTGCATGCGCTTTTAAAATACCGTGAATTTCAACATAAGAATCTAAATTTGCCGTATTATCTTCCAAATTCTCTGCACGAGTTACAGGCAATTGAGTAATTTTTTGCAACTCTTGCACAACCTCCATAATATAAAACCGTGAAGCCGTAATTCCACTTCCTATCGCTGTTCCCCCAAGGTTCACTTGTTTAATGCGCTCAAAACATTTAGATACTCGCCACCAATCTCGAGAAAGAGCATCATTATATCCACTAAATAACCGCCCATAAGACGATGGTACCGCTTCTTGCATTTGCGTATAAGCAATACGTAAACTATTAGAATATTCCTTTTCTAAAAATTCGATTTTACTTCGTAAATGATTAATTTTTTCTTCCAAATCAACCAGTAATTTTAAAACTGCAACTTTTAAAGAGGTCGGCACTACATCATTTGTAGATTGAAAAATATTCGCATGCTCCAGAGTATCAATCACAGAATAATTCCCCGCCTGCTCCCCCATCTTAAGCAAAGATGCATTAACAATAATTTCATTAATATTCATATTAATACTGGTACCTGCCCCACCTTGAATTGCCGGAACAATAAAATATTCAAAATACTTGCCCTGAGCAATTTCATAAGCTGTATCAATTAATAAATCAAGAATTTCATCTGATATAAAATTCAATTTTCCACCTTTAACGGGATATTTTTTTAGGGCAGCTTGCTTAAATTTCCGGTATGTTTTATAAACCGCCAGTTTAGTGGTACCAAGCGCCTTATACCAGTTTAATGAAAAAAGAGTTTTGTAAGGGAAATTTTGTTTTGCACGCAAAGAGTGGATACCATATAATGCATTATCGGGTATTTCTACAATTCCTATAAAGTCCTTTTCTTTACGCATTAATGTATATCATTTATCAACAAGCTACAAAATATTATCTGCTTATTGGTTGTGCAAAAGCTTTAACATCATTAGCCGTAATTTTATCTTCACAAAGAATAATTAATCGTTCTAAAACATTTCTAAATTCACGAATATTACCTGTCCATTTTATTTTTTGCAATTCTTTGATAGCATCATCGGTAATTTCTTTTTTTGGCATACCATAATCATCAGTAATTAAATTCATAAAGTGTTCTGCCAATAAAGGAACGTCTTCAATACGCTCATTAAGCGATGGAACATGAATCAAGATAACACTCAAACGGTGATATAAATCTTCACGAAAATTATTTTTTTCAATCTCTTCTTTTAAATCTTTATTAGTTGCAGCAATAATACGTACATCGACTTTAACCGATTTATCACTACCCACACGGGTAATTCTATTTTCTTGCAAAGCCCGCAAAACTTTCGCTTGGGCTGACAGGCTCATATCACCAATTTCATCTAAAAAAATGGTACCACCATTTGCGAGCTCAAATTTTCCCTTTCGCTGCTTATGTGCGGAGGTAAAAGCTCCTTTTTCATGACCAAACAATTCACTTTCAATTAATTCCGATGGAATAGCAGCACAGTTTACTTCAATAAAAGGATGTCCGGCTCGCTGGCTTTTTTCGTGAAGCCATCGAGCAACCAATTCTTTACCTGTTCCATTATTACCAGTTATCAATACCCGTGCATCGGTAGGTGCTACACGGTCAATCATCTCCTTAATCTTAGTTATGGCAACAGATTCTCCAACCATTTCGTAAGTTTTACTAACCTTACGTTTCAGCTTTTTAGTTTCAACAACCAAGTCTTTACGTTCTAAAGCATTCCGGATTGTCACCAACAAACGATTTAATTCAAGAGGTTTCTCTATAAAGTCATATGCCCCTTTTTTCAAGGCTTCTACGGCTGTTTCAATACTACCATGACCCGATATCATAATCACAGGAACATCAGGATTTTTTTCCATTAGTTTTTCAAGAACCTCAATACCATCCATATTCGGCATTTTAATATCGCAAAGCACAATATCATAATGAGTTCCATTGGCTTTTTCAAGCCCTTCATATCCATCGGTAGCAGTTTCTACTTTATGATCTTCATACTCTAAAATTTCCTTTAAAGTATCACGAATAGGTTTTTCATCGTCGATAACCAGAATTTTAGCCATAACTAAAACATTTTACATTGATTAAAGACAAATATACATTTTTCTAAGTAAAGATTAAATATTTTCAGAAAAGAAAATTCTATCAAGGGAAAACAAAAAACACAAGCTATTAATAATCAACGATATAAAAACAGATGTATAAATAATAAAATTATCGTAAAGTATAAAAAATTACAGGGCAAAGGCATGAGGAGGTATAAATAAAAAAGGCTGTCTGAATATTCAGACAGCCTTTTAAAAAGAACGGCAACGACCTACTCTCCCGCTGTTACGCAGTACCATCGGCGCTAATGGGCTTAACTTCTCTGTTCGGAATGGGAAGAGGTGGAACCCCATTGCAATAGTCACCTTAAATCATTGCT
>JALSLF010000158.1 GCA_026988445.1 Bacteroidales bacterium | reverse complement strand
GATTAACGAATGACGAATTAAGATATTCATACATTAAAGATGTATTTGAAAGAACTTACTCAAAAATATGATTTAATAACCGTGCTGGGTGCAACTGCCGGAGGAAAAACTTCCTTTGCAGCTCATCTTGCTTATTATACCGGCAGGGAAATAATCAGTGCCGATTCACGTCAGGTGTATCGCCGAATGGATATTGGTACAGGCAAAGATTTAGATGATTACATAGTAAACAATAAAAAAATCTCGGTACATCTGGTAGATATTGTTGAGCCGGGCTATAAATACAATGTTTTTGAGTATCAACAGGATTTTATTAAAGTATTTGAGCAATTAAAAAAGCAAGAAAAAAAAGCCATATTATGCGGTGGTTCGGGAATGTATATCGAAGCGGTAATAAATGCCTATAAATTACTTAAAGTTCCTGAAAATGAAAAACTCCGTAAACAATTAAGTTCAAAAAGTCTTGATGAACTTGCCAAGATTCTTATTTCCTACGGTAATTTACACAATAAAACCGATATTGTAGATAAAGAACGCGCTTTGCGTGCTATAGAAATTGCTGAATTTTACAAGCAAAATCCTGAAAAAAAAACAGGTTTGGAGCGTATCAGCAAATTAGTTCTCGGGATTAAGTTCGACCGTAACTCGCGCCGCCGCCGAATAACAGAACGCTTGAAATCACGTCTTGAAAACGGCATGATTGACGAAGTCAAAAAACTACTTGATGAGGGAATTCCTGCCGATACTTTAATATATTATGGTTTGGAATATAAATTTATTACGCTTTATTTACTTGGTCAAATTTCATACAACGAAATGTTCCAAAAATTGGAAACCGCAATTCATCAATTTTCAAAGCGTCAAATGACTTGGTTTCGCCGTATGGAAAGGCAAGGAACAAAAATACATTGGTTGGATGGTTATATGAGTATGGATGAAAAATTAGAAAGAGTAAAAGAAATTGTAATAGCCCAAAATTGAAAACTTTCTAAGCTTTTGTTAAATGGAACTTGTAGAAGTAGATAACCCTCAACTTAGGTTTAACTTCTTAATTTGCTATGCTACGCTCCCTATTTTGCAAATATCTGCATATAAAAAATGATAAACCGGACTCGGAATAAACACATTTAATATTGAAAAGAACATATGTTCATTAAATAATTGAATATCTGATAGTTCAACTTATTGATTTATAAATTTTTACCAAAAAACATATTTTACAACATAAAAATATATATTCATAATTACATATAAATACTAATTTCGCAGGCAAATTAAAAAATGTATCATTATGGGAATTGAAGCACTAATTGTTTTTCCGTTAGCCGGAATAGCGTTGATACTAATTGCAAACTTTATTGCCAATTTAATTTCGTACAAATCTGAAAACGAAAGTAAAAAAGAACCCTATGAAAGTGGTATGAAAACCATTGGTGAAACTTGGATACAGTTTAAAGTTGGGTATTATTTGTTTGCAATCATATTTTTAATATTTGATGTAGAAGTTGTTTTTTTGATACCTTGGGCAGTTGTTTTTAAACAAATTGGTGCGGTTGCATTTTTTGAAATAACCGTATTCTTGCTCATTTTGGGTCTCGGATTATTATATGCATGGAAAAAAAGAGCTTTAAAATGGGAATAAAAAATAAAAAAACAGACTTGAAAGATTTTCCGGGAACAATTTTGCCCGGTGGGAATGGAGGAAACATTGTTATTACTACTTTAGACAGTGTTATTAACTGGGGACGTAAAAACTCTCTTTGGCCCCTGTATTTTGGTACCAGTTGCTGTGCCATTGAAATGATGCAAACCGGTGCTGCACGGCATGATTGGTCGCGTTTTGGCTTTGAAGTTGCACGCCCGACACCACGTCAGGCTGACCTAATTGTTATTGCCGGTACAATTACCAATAAAATGGCACCTGTATTGCGCCGATTGTACGACCAAATGGCAGAACCTAAATATGTTATTGCCATGGGGGCTTGTGCTGTTTCAGGCGGTCCTTTTTATTTCAATTCATATTCGGTTGTGCGTGGAGCCGACCATATTATTCCTGTTGATGTATATGTACCCGGATGCCCCCCCCGACCGGAAGCCTTGCTGGATGGCATGCTGGCTTTACAAAACAAAATTAAAGAAGAAAGCATGGCGGTTCGTACGAAAAATAATCCTATTGAGGGTTTTGACGATGGTTTAAAAAAATAAAATTTGGCTATGACAAATTCAGAATTGAAAAATAAACTTGAAAATATAGTTAGCGGAATTAATTTTACGAATGAAGAAGGTGAATTTTTATCATTAGAAATTCCGAAAGAAGCATTAAAAGATTTTTTGCTTAAAGTTCGCGAAAATGAAGAATTAGCTTTTGATTATCTGTTTTCTTTAACAGGAATTGATTTGGGCGAAGAACTGGCAGTTATTTACCATCTTGAATCTACTAAATTTAGGCACATGATTCAAATAACTGTTAAGGCAGAAGGTAGAGAAAATCCTGAAATTGATTCAATTCATGAAATTTTTCCTGCAGCTTATTACAACGAAATGGAAGCGCATGAACTGCTTGGTATTAAGTTTACAGGGCATCCTGATTTAAAGCATCTGTTTTTACCCGAAGACTGGGATAAAGGTTATCCGCTAAGAAAAGATTATGAAGACATTAATATGTTGATAAGAAAGTAAACGCTATGGAAGAGTTCTTAACAGACCAACTAAAAACACAAGAATATTTCCTGAATATGGGACCACAGCACCCTGCAACACATGGTGTTTTAAGGCTGTTGTTAAAACTTGACGGAGAAGTTCTCCGCAATGTTGATATGGACTTAGGTTATATTCACCGCTCTATTGAAAAAATGGCTGAATACGACAGCTATAAACAAATTGTTCATTTAACTGACCGTTTAGATTATCTTTCGGCACACATGAATAATGAAGCAGTTTGCTTACTGGTTGAAAAAGCTACAGGTATTGAGGTGAACGACCGCATAAAAGTTATTCGTACCATGATGGATGAGCTTACACGTATTTCTTCGCATGTTTTATGGTGGGGAGTTATGGGTATGGATATAGGTGCACTTACCACTTTTATGTATGGTTTTCGTGAGCGTGAACTAATTAACGATATTTTTGAAGAAACTTGTGGTGCTCGTTTAACCATGAACTACAATGTTATTGGTGGTGTACGCTATGATTTACACGAAAATTTTGCGAAAAGAGTAAAAGAATTCATCAAGCATTTTAAGAAAAAATTACCCGAATACGATAAACTACTTACAAACAATATTATTTTCCGTAAGCGCCTTGAAGGAGTAGGTTATATTTCTAAAGAGGACGCTATTGCCTATGGCTTAAACGGGCCCACAGCGCGTGGCTCAGGGGTTTCTTGCGATATTCGTAAAATCCATCCTTATAGTGCATATGATAGAGTTGAGTTTAAAGAAATATTGTTTGAAGAAGGCGATTCTTATGCACGCTACAAAGT
>JALSLF010000157.1 GCA_026988445.1 Bacteroidales bacterium | reverse complement strand
AGGATTTTGCAAATTTTATCTCGCCGTACTAAAAACAATCCGATTTTAATTGGTGAGCCGGGTGTGGGTAAAACGGCTATTGCCGAAGGATTGGCGCACAGGATAATTAATGGCGATGTACCTGAAAATCTTAAATCAAAGCAAATTTATTCATTAGATATGGGTGCTTTGATTGCCGGAGCTAAATATAAAGGTGAGTTTGAAGAGCGTTTGAAAGGAGTGGTAAAAGATGTACTTGCTTCGGACGGCGAGATTGTATTGTTTATTGATGAAATCCATACTTTGGTGGGTGCTGGAAAAGGTGAGGGAGCAATGGATGCTGCTAATATCTTGAAACCGGCATTGGCTCGCGGTGATTTACGTGCAATTGGAGCTACTACATTAAGCGAATATCAAAAGTATTTTGAAAAGGATAAAGCATTAGAACGCCGTTTTCAAATTGTTATGGTTGATGAGCCGGATACAATGAGTGCCGTAGCCATTTTGCGTGGTTTAAAAGAACGTTATGAAAATCATCATAAAGTTCGGATTAAGGACGATGCAATTATTGCTGCAGTTGAGCTTTCGCAAAGGTATATTACCGACCGGTTTTTGCCGGACAAAGCGATTGATTTGATTGATGAAGCTGCTGCACGCTTGCGCTTGGAGATGAATTCTGTTCCGGAAGAAATTGATGAAATTCAGCGTAAAATAAAACATTTGGAAATTGAGCGTGAGGCAATTAAACGTGAAAAGAACAAACAACGTTTAGAGGAGTTAAATAAAGAAATTGCTAATTTGCAGGATCAGCTCAATGATTTTATGGCTAAGTGGAAAGCTGAAAAAGAGTTGATTGAAAAAATCCAAAAGTATAAACAAGATATTGAAAACTATAAAATAGAAGCAGACCGTGCCGAGCGTGAAGGCGATTTTGGTAAAGTTGCCGAGATACGCTACGGTAAAGTGAAAGAAGCCGAAGAAGCGATTGAAAACTTAAAACGTGAGTTGCAAGAAATGCAAGCTAGTTCCAGCCTTATTCGTGAAGAGGTTGGACCTGAGGATATTGCTGAATTAATTGCACGCTGGACAGGTATTCCGGTAAGCAAAATGCTACAAAGTGAACGTGAAAAGTTATTGCATCTTGAAGATGAATTGCATAAACGTGTTGTGGGCCAAGAAGATGCAATAAGAGCTATTGCCGATGCTGTTCGTCGTAGTCGCGCCGGTATGCAAGACCCGAACCGCCCGATTGGCTCGTTTATTTTCTTAGGAACAACCGGTGTGGGTAAAACGGAGTTGGCAAAGGCGCTTGCAGAGTTTTTGTTTGATGATGAGCACATGATGACTCGTATTGATATGTCGGAGTATCAAGAACGTCATTCGGTATCGCGTTTGGTAGGTGCACCTCCGGGATATGTTGGTTACGATGAAGGCGGACAACTTACCGAAGCTGTTCGGCGTAAGCCTTATTCGGTAGTGCTTTTAGATGAAATTGAAAAGGCACATCCCGATGTATTTAACATACTGTTGCAGGTATTGGATGATGGACGATTAACCGATAATAAAGGTAGGGTGGTAAACTTTAAAAATACCATTGTAATAATGACCTCAAATATCGGTTCTCATTTAATTCAGGAAACTTTTGAGAATTTGAATGAAGAAAATAAAGAACAATTAATTGAAGAAGCTCAACAAAAAGTTTTTGAGTTGCTGAAAAAATCAATTCGTCCTGAATTTTTGAATCGTATTGACGAGACCATTATGTTCTTGCCATTGAGTAAAGACGACATTAAAGGCATTGTTGAAATTCAATTTAACAGAATCAAGAAAATGCTTGAACAGCAAGGCTTTAAACTGGAAATTACCGATGCTGCCGCTAAGTGGATTGGTGAAAAAGGCTACAGTCCGCAATTTGGTGCACGACCTGTTAAACGGGTACTCCAAAAATATGTTTTGAACGAATTGTCAAAACAAATATTAGCGGAAAGCATTTCAAAAGAACAGCCGATTATTATTGATGTAGAAAATGGTAATTTGGTTTTCAGAAATTAAGACAAGCAGTCTTTAAAAAATCCCGAAGCATAGCTTCGGGATTTTTTTATGAAAATGAGTAAAATCATTATACTTTTGAAGAAAATTTAGCTCATGAGGCAAAAAATTATTACGAAATGGAAAAATATGCGTTTGTTTTATAAGATATTAGTAATAAGTACTTTGTTTGTTTTTATTTTATTGTTGAGTAATTGTAAAATGCTATTTTACGGTATTGGGCAAGGTGTAGGACAAATAAAAATTATTGTAAAGGCAAAACCTATTGAAAAGCTTTTAAAAGATACAAGCGTAAGCGACAGTTTAAAGGAAAAATTGCTTTTGGTTCAGGCTATTAAAAAATATGCAGAGGATAGTTTGGGATTAAAACCTTCAAAAAATTACAATACTTTATACGACCAGCATGGGAAAGATATTCTATGGGTTGTTACTGCTGCAGGGAAATACAGTGTGCAGCCTTATATGTGGAAGTTTCCTGTGGTTGGAGAAGTACCTTACAAAGGCTACTTTAAAATTGAAAAAGCCGAAAAAGAAGCAATGAAAATGAAAAATGACGGTTATGATGTGCGTATTGGTACGGTCAGCGCATGGTCAACACTCGGTTTTTTCAGAGACCCTATTTTGTCGGGAATGTTAAAACGTTCCGAAGGAATGATTGCACGCTTAATTATCCATGAATTAACCCATTCTACGCTTTTTGTAAAAGGTAATTCGGAGTTTAACGAAAATTTGGCAACTTTTGTAGGCAATCAAGGGGCAAAACAATACCTTATAGATAAATATGGGAAGAACTCAAAAGAATATCTGGATTATCTTGGTGAAATAAATGATATTGAACTGTTTTCAAATTATGTTTTGCATGGTGCACAGCAATTAGATAGTTTGTATCAAAGTTTTACTATTGAACCTGAGATAAAAAAAGAGGCACTGAAAAAGGCAATGATTAAACAGATTGTTGCAAATCTTGATACCATAAAATTTTATAATAAGCATAATTTCACTACTTTTAAAAACCCCAAAAAATTACCGAACAATGCTTTTTTTGCCGGATACATTACTTATCATAAACAACAGAGTGATTTGGAAGAAGAGTTTATTGAAAAATTTAAGGGTAATTTTAAAGAATATTTAAACTTTTTGAAGAAAAAATATGAAAAGTGAACTCATTTATTTTGTTTCGCTACGATTCTTTTCATAAATAAAGCACTGAAATGGGTATACTTTTGATGAATATTAGTGGTATACTTTTAATGGATAGTTGTATAGTAACATTATGTTATAACTTATTCAAACTCTGTCAGGTGCTTTGCACACTGACAGGTTGTTGAAACTACTTGACTTGACAGCGTGCGAAGCTCCTGTCAATGTCTTTTTAATTAGAAGCTTACTTGTTTTTGAAGAGAAAAAAACGCTGTTAGGTGTTGAGGTAAAAAAATGTTGTTGGGTGTTGATGCA
>JALSLF010000156.1 GCA_026988445.1 Bacteroidales bacterium | reverse complement strand
GGGATTATTTTTGATGGTGATGCCGATAGGGTAATGTTTGTTGATGAAAAAGGTAATTTTATACCTCCTGATTACATGATTGCTGTTTTAAGTCATTATTTTCTTTTAAACGGTAAGTTAAACAATCCCAAAGTTATTCATGATATACGTACCTCAAAATCAGTATCGGAATATATCAAAAAAATGGGGGGAGAACCTTATATGTGGAAAGTTGGAAGAGCTTTTGCATCTCGTAAATTAAGAGAGATTGATGGTTTGTTTGGGGGTGAATTAGCAGGCCATTATTATTTCAGAAATTTTTATTTTTCCGATTCAGGCTTGCTGGCAACTATGTTTGTATTACATGTACTAAAAAAGTTAAAAGACGAAGGTAAAAATATCTCCGATTTAATATCCGAAATAAAAAAATACCATAATTCCGGAGAAATTAATTTTACGGTTGAGAAAAAGAAAGAAGCTATGGATTTTGTAAAAAAATCCTTAACGGATGCTGAACAACCGGTAGCTTTCTATGATTTTGACGGTTATCGTGTGGAATTTAAAGATTGGTGGTTTAATATTCGTCCTTCAAATACAGAACCCTATTTAAGATTATTGGTAGAGGCAAAAACAAAATCATTATTGGATGAAAAAACAGATACTATAAAATCCTTATTGAAAGACTATATAAGCTAAAATGAAAATTATAATCGCAGGAGCAGGTGAAGTAGGTACCTATTTGGCAAAAATGCTTTATAGGGTGGATCATGATATTATTGTTATTGATTCTGATGAAAATAAACTAAAAAATATTGATGCACATTTTGATTTTTTGACGGTAAAAGGGTCGGCAACTTCCATTGAAACTTTAAAAAATTCGGATGTTGCCAGAGCCGATTTGATTATTGCCATTACCGAATATGAAGAAGTAAATATGACCATTGCCGTATTAGGCAAAAAACTTGGAGCGAAAAAAGCAATTGCACGCATCAATAATCATGAGTATTTAGAACCTTTAAATAAACGATTTATTCGAGAGATGGGGATTGATTCGCTGATCTATCCTGAAATATTAGCTAGTGAGGAAGTAGTCTCTATGCTGCAATTATCCGGTACCAGTAAAAAATTTGATTTTTCATCAGGGCATCTTTCGCTCTATGTGCTTAAATTAGATGTTAATTCTACAATTGTAGGGAAAACCCTTCTTGAGGCGGCGCGCGATAATGAACCTTTTGATTATAGAACGGTTGCCATAAGTAGAAATTCAGAAACGATTATTCCTCATGGTGATGACCGCTTTATGTTGGGTGATCTTGTTTATATAGTAACCAGTAAAGAAGGTATAGAGCATTTAATGAATTATATCGGGAAAGTTCATTTTCCGATAAAAAATGTGATGATTTTGGGAGGTTCGCGCATTGGACGAAAAACAGCAAAAGCACTGGAAGGAAAGTTCAATGTAAAACTTTTAGAGATAGATAAGGAAAAAAGTTTTGAATTAGCTGATTTTTTAGATAAAACATTGGTGGTAAATGCCGATGGAACGGATATAGATGTTTTGGTAGAAGAAGGTATTAAAAATATGGATGCTTTTATTTCAGTTACCGGAAACTCTGAAACAAACATTTTAACTTGTACAATTGCAAAAAAATTCGGTGTTAAAAAAACCATTGCCGAAATTGAAAATATAGATTTTATTCAAATTGCTGAAAATATGGGTATTGATTCGGTAATTAATAAAAAGTTAATTGCAGCGAGTCATATTTTTAGTCATACCATGAGTGCTGATGTTTCAACGGTTCAATGTTTATCAACTACCGATGCCGAAATTTTAGAGTTTATTGTTCATGAAGGTAGCGGTATTTTAAAAAACAGTTTAAAAAATCTTAAGTTCCCAAAAGATGCCATTATTGGTGGAGTAATCAGAGGTAATATTAGTTTTATTGCAAAAGGAGATACTACATTTATGCCCAACGACAGAGTAATTGTTTTTGCTTTACCTGAAGCCATTAAAAAGGTAAATGCTATTTTTAAACCGCGATAATTATTTATGAATAAGCATGATTAATATAAAAATAATACTCAGGGTACTTGGTTTACTTTTATTGATTGAGTCGCTTTTTCTTTTAATTTCATCAGCAGTTTCCTTAATCTATGGCGAAGAACTTTTACCTTTATTAATTCCTTTTTTTATTACCGGTGCAATTGGGACAAGTGCATGGTTATTTACAGGGCACTGGTCTAAGAGTATGGGAAAAAAAGAAGGTTATTTAATAGTGAGTTTGGTATGGATTGTCTTTTCGTTTTTTGGAGCATTACCTTTTGTTATTAGCGGGCATGTTTCTTCTTATACCGATGCATTTTTTGAAACCATGTCGGGATTTACCACTACCGGAGCATCTATTTTAAATGATATTGAAATTTTACCTAGAGGATTGCTGTTTTGGCGTAGCATTATTCAATGGATGGGCGGTATGGGTATGATTGTGATGTCGCTGGCTATTCTTCCTATGCTTGGAATAGCTGGAATGGAACTCTTTGTTGCAGAAGTTCCGGGTCCTACTGCTGATAAACTACATCCGCGTGTGAAACAAACCGCCCAGAGACTTTGGGGAATTTATGTCCTTTTCACGGGAATTGAAATTATTTTGCTTTGGATTGGTGGTATGAGTTTTTTTGATGCTGTTAATCATTCTTTTACTACCATGGCAACTGGTGGATACTCTACAAAACAAGCAAGTATTGCCTATTATAATTCTCCTTTTATCCAATATGTGATTATTTTGTTTATGATTATTGCCGGTGTAAACTTTTCTTTATCCTATTTTGCTTTGAAAAGAAAGTTTTACAAAGTAACGGGCAATGAAGAGTTTAGATATTATTTAGGAATAATAGCCGTTTTTACACTTATTATTACCGCAATAATAGCCGTACAAAATACAGGAGATTCATTTGAGAAATCGTTTAGAGATGCGCTTTTTCAGGTGGTTTCGTTAATTACAACAACTGGTTATGTAACTGCAGATTATTTGAGTTGGGGCTCCTTAGCTGCAATATTATCTTTTGCAATTATGTTTTTTGGTGGTTCGGCAGGTTCTACCGGTGGTGGAATTAAAATAGTGCGTATTGTTTTGTTATTTAAAAATAGTTATCAAGAATTTAAACGTTTGCTTCATCCAAATGCCATTATTCCTGTTCGATTAAATCATAAAGCAGTAGATCCTAAAATTATTACTAATGTTTTGGCATTTATTGTATTTTATATATTAATATTTGTTGGCGGTTCAATAGTAATGGCGAGTATGGGCTTGGATATTGATTCGGCAATGGGTTCGGTTATCGCATCGCTTGGAAATATTGGTCCGGGTATTGGTTCGGTGGGACCTATGGATAATTTTGCACATATTCCTGATGGGGGAAAATGGTTTTTGTCATTTTTAATGTTGCTGGGACGCCTAGAGTTATTTACGGTCATGATTATTTTTACTCCGGTATTTTGGAAGAAATAGATATCAT
>JALSLF010000155.1 GCA_026988445.1 Bacteroidales bacterium | reverse complement strand
CTTTAATAATATGCTTTGTATATTCATGATTTTCAACCTGAAAACCACCTACGGGATATTTATTTCCCCGTACCCGGTATAATTTACCGTCTTGTATATATATTAAAGGATTTTGAGCTCCTGCATATTCCACAATTTTTTCTTTGGGGTCAATCACGCATAATGCCATATCCATACCGTCGCGGTTTTGCGTGGCATCTTGATTAAGCGAACTTCTAATCCCTTTATGTAAATCACTTAAAATCTCATGAGGCTCAATAACCCCTTTACCAACAATATCATTAAGCAGGTTATATCCTAGCATAGACATAAATGCTCCCGGAACCCCATGTCCGGTACAATCAACTGCCGCAACTACATATTTTTCATGATCTAAATTTGCACCGGATGCAAGCTGTTCGCTTTCGTATTCTACTCCTTTCTCTTTCGGTACTACTTCCTTAAACCAGTAAAAATCACCACTTACAATATCTCTTGGTTTAAAAAATATGAACGAATCTTTAAACAATACCTGCATGGTTTCTTGCTTGGGCATCATTGCTTCTTGTATTCGCTGTGCATAATTAATACTTTGCATGATGTTTTTGTTCTGATACTGGATTTTCTCCATTGCATCTTCCAATTCATCATTTTTATGTTTAATTTGTTCACTTTTTATTTCAATTTCAATTTTTTGTTGTTCCAACAACCTGTTTGCTTTCCGTTTTTGAATAAATGCAACTACAGCTACAATAATCAAAAGTGCCAATAATGCAATTCCTGCAATTGCTCCATACAGCTTCATTTTGGCCTGTTGCGCCTCAAGTTCTTGTTGTTTAATTTTAGTTTCTTTAAATTCCGACTCTTTTTCTAAAAGTTCATTTAGTTTGGCAAAGCGTGCTTTTTCTTCTTCAACTCTAGCCAATGAATCTTCTTTTGCCTTAATTGTACGTGCTAATGAATCTTCACGGAATTTCTTTTCTAATTCTAATGCTTTAAATTTCAAACTTTGAAGTTCCTTTTCTTCAATAAGTATTTGCGATTTTTTCTTTTCTTCAGTAATGGTTTTATTTGCTTTTTCTTCACGTTTTCGTGCATCTTCTTCTTTAACGTGTTTATCGTAAATCAAGAAATTATCGTAATACTCTTGCGATTTCTTTTTATTACCGTATGCCTGATATAATTGTGATAGTAAACGGTAACAGGTTCTTAATAAACGCGCATCGTTTAATGAATTGGCAATTTGCAGGGCTTCTTCCAAATGACTTTGTGCATTTGTATAGTCTTTTGCATATATTTCCATAGTAGCTACTTCCATAAGGCTGGCGGAAATATCATTTCTGTTTTTCAATACCCTGCTTATTTCTAAGCTTTTATTGTAATATTTTTTAGCATTTTTTAATTGACCAAGTTCTGCGTAAAGGAATGCTACATTACTGTAAATTTTTTTCTTATTGCTGTAACTCCCGATTTTTTCATAATATTGGGCAGCTATTAAAAATTCATCAATTGCTTTTATATATTGGTTTGATTCAAGATATACCGTACCAATTTTATATTGGTAATATCCGGCCATTCTCAGCTCATTCTTTTTTTTATAATCTGAGATAAGTGATTTATATTGATTTATTTGTGCTTTTTGTTCCGTAGATAATTGGGCTTGCAACACTGTTGGTGCAAGCATAAAAATCAACAGAACAAGCAATAAATATTTTTTATGTACTATATATTGTAAAATAATCACTTTTTTTTGACAAAATTTAAAGTCATTTAACTTACAAATTAATATAATTAAATTGAAAATACGAAATTAATTAAGTATTTATTCTAAACGTTAGCTTAATTAGTTATGCAAATATTAAACCAATGTGATAATCCAAGCATCTAATTATCACCCTTAAATAAAAACGTTTAAATGTCCTGACGGACGATTTAAAGTTTCCAAAGAACATGTTTTCAATATATTCTATATGAAATACTTGTTCCGAATTACTTTTAACGGTCTGTTTCTTTGGGTATTTCTATGCCTTCTTCTTGACAAATTTTTTCCAGTTTAGAAAAAGACCAAGGTTTTGTATAATCATAAAGCTCGCCAAAAGTTTGATTTAATCCGTTTATCAATATCAATAAGTCGGCATCGTAATTTTCCAATTTATTTTTTGATATTTTATTCCAACCTTTATAAGCAAATTTCAAGGTGGTAAAATTTTTATAATTAAAGTTTTGAAGCGTGATATTTTGTAGTCCGTCTTGTAATATTTTATGACGTGCTTTGCTTAAATTTCGTTCGCCTACTTCGTAAAGTATATGAATATATTTTTCAAACAATACCGTTTCATTGAGCATAAACAGTATTTCATCTTCCGAGAAGGATTTCCAGAATTTTACCGGAAGCATGAGTGTTAAAAAGCGTCCCAACATAAAAGAGCCGGCAGTATAGCCTTTCAGCTTTTTATTGATACAAACAGGGATTACTTTTTTAAAGAAAATGATTTTGTTTTCCAAATTTAATAATAGAAAGATGGCTTGTTGTTCTTGATGCGAACCAAGTTCACATTTTAAAATCTGTGCTACGTATTCATCGGTATTTTCGTTAAACCAGTTATTGATAAACTTTTGTGATTTATCTTTTTCATTACGGTAAATTTTTATCAACTCATTAAAACCGGCTTTTTTATTTGTTTTTAGATGCTCTACAATTTCTTGGTAAGTTTTGTATGCATCGGCAAGTTTTTTAAAAGTTTGTTCTTTTTCTTTTTCTAAATTTATTTGTTCTCCGTTTATATATTGCTGTAGGCGTGCAGGACGCATCTTTGCTTTTCCGTGATAAATAGTTTTGTTATTACTGTTCAGTGTAATCCAGTCACCTTCTTTAATTATGTGCCCTTGTTTATTAATCAGATAATTAGTTTTTAAACTTATTCCGTATTTTTCTAAGTTTAAAAAAGCTTGAACTCCATAGCGCAAACATGCGGTAACTACATGTATTGCCGCCGGATTAAGACTAATTATTGCATCTACTTCGCTCATTACCACAGTATCGGAAGGGACAAATTCATATTTGCAAAAACCAACGGTTTCGCCTCTTTGTTTTGCTTCGAGTGCTTTGGCTGCCGAAAAATATATTCTCACACTAATTGCGGAGCGTGGTAAAACCGCAAATCCCCTGCAAAAAGCTTTTAATTTATCAAGATTTTTTTCATCTATGGTCGGTGAAAAAATTTGTTTTAAATGATAGCTTTGGATTAAACTTAACACATCTTTTTCATTAATTTGCTTTTCGCGATACATTTCTATCGCTGCCAATAAGATAGCTCTTCCGCTCATTTCTGACCGGTTGAGTTGTAAAACGGCAAATAAACTCTTATGCTCAAAAGTTTCGGCTGCAAATTCAATAGTCGCCGGCGAGCGAATTTCTTTTTCCAACAATTTTAATTTTGGTAAAAAATGATAGGCTGCCGGAAATTGCTCATTAATCTCCTCTGCATTATTAAAATCCGTGTTTTCAGCATTAATAGAGCC
>JALSLF010000154.1 GCA_026988445.1 Bacteroidales bacterium | reverse complement strand
TGTAAACCAGTGCATTGATGTGTTTTGTGTAAAGAATCGGTGAATAATGCGGGTTAAACTATTATGTGGTTTTTAAATATCGTGATTGTTTTTTTCCTGCATGGCGCAGGTTTATTTATGTTTGATGCCTTTGGCATCCTTTATATTCGTGAAGCGAATAAATGTGCATAGCCTTGCTTTTGCAAGGTATTTAATATTTGCCGGAAAGAACCCCAAGAGGGTTAAATATCAAATCTTTTTTCTTCTAAAATCCTCATAGCACAGATATTTTCAAATTGGGCTCATCTTAATTCCTAATGGGTCAGTTGTTCTGAGTTTAATTTGCAAACGTTCAAATGTCCTAAAGGACGATTTGAAGTTTGGATGCCAATTTCAAAATTTTACGCATATATATTCGGCAAGGGTTTATCAAAAAAATCCAGAAACTTTTTTAAATCACTTACTTTTTTGTAGTCTTTTTGTCGTTCATAGGCATAAATTAAATTAAGCAACAGCCTTTGTACAATAGTTAAATTATCGCATGGACTATAGAAAAAGTCTAATGGTTTAATTTTTTGTTGTTTCAAAAAATAATCGATTTCCCTTTTGGTTAAAACAGCTCCATTATTATAAGGATTGATGTAAAAGGATACTATTTTATTTTCCAAATCGGTTTCCAATCCGGTGTTAAACAAATCTTCAACATAAGCTAAAATAAAATTTTTGGGAAGATTAACTCCGTAAACCGGTAAACCTAATTTTTGGGTAACAATTAAATAAATAATTGCCAAAGAAATAGGATTACCTTTTTTAGTTTCCAGAACCAAATTTATATATGAATTTTTAGGCGAATAAAAATCGGTATTGTTCCGCGAAAATTTATGAATGTTAAAAATAATGTGGTTTATTACCCTGATTTGTTCCAAAGGTGTCAAATTATCGGTCATTTGCAACCATGCATCTGTTTTAATCAGCTCAATTTTTTGATTTAAAAAATCATAATCCAAATCGGGAAAATTATATTTTGAAATTAAACAAACCGCATGAAGCAGGTCTTTTCCTCCGGTATCTACCCAGTTTTTAAATTCAGATAAGGTAGATTGAAATTGTATGGAAGAAATTATTTCCGTTGAACGTTCTAAAAAAAGCTCGTTTTTGCTATTTTGCCATGCTTTTTTCAATTCAGGAAGACAATCCTCACCCGTTTCCATCAAACGTTGTCTTACCGAATGATAGATTTCCGCATCAGGATCGTCCAATAAACGGATTAAAGCTATAATTTCTGATTCTTTCACCTTAATATTATTCCGTTAACCTGTCTAAAATTTTCACAATCAATTTTTCCATTGAAATTTTATAGTCTGCACTATATTCTTTTCTAATCCGGTTAGCAATAATATTACAAACAGTTACAGCATTGTGCCCAAGCAGTTTCGACAAACCGAAAATCGCCGAACTTTCCATTTCGTAATTCGTAATTTTCTTCCCCTGATGGTCAAAAGCCGTAATTTTTTCATTTAAATTAGGGTCGGCAAGCGGCAAACGAAGTTGTCGTCCTTGCGGACCATAAAAGCCGGGGGCTGAAATGGTTAAACCATGGCGCATATCCTCTTTTCCTACTTTTTTAAGTAATTTATCCGAAGCCTCTACAAAATATGGAGTTGCTAATTTACTGTTCCATCCGGTATGCTCTAAAAAGTGTTTTTCAATTTCAGCTTCACTTACTTTATTCCTATCGGCATAAAAATTTAACAAACCGTCAAAACCAATAGCCATTTCGGAAATAATGGGTGTATCTACCGGAATATCACCTTGCAGAGCACCGGAAGTTCCTATTCTTATAAAATCAAGCGATTTATGCGTACTTTTCGGTTCTCTGCTTTTTAAATCAATATTGCAAATTGCATCCAATTCGTTTAAAACAATATCAATATTATCGGTGCCAATTCCTGTTGACAAAACGGAAAGCCTTTTGCCATGATAATAACCCGTATGTGTTTTAAATTCACGGTTTTGCACTTTAAATTCCACTTTATCAAAATATTTTGAAATCATATCCACACGGTCTTGGTCACCAACCAAAATAATTGTATCCGCAATATTTTCCGGTAATAAATGTAAATGAAATATACTACCGTCTTTGTTTAATATTAATTCTGAATCTCCAATTCTCATATTATAAATTGTTATATTATTACATTGTTATATTGTTAAAACTTGTCCGCCAACCGGCGGATTGTTGAATTGATAAAATATGACTGACCACTGGCAGATTGTTAAACTATTCAACTTTCAGCATCTATCTTCAAAACTTACTGCCTTACTTTATTAATTAGATTACCTTTTTCATCGTAAAAATACCATTTTCCTTTTTTGCGTCCGTTTTTGTATTTTCCCTTAATTTTTGTACGTCCGGTACGGTAATAATACTCAGCTTCACCGTTTAAAATACCTTCTTCATAATGCAAGAGTGCCTTTTGTGCTCCGTTTTCGTAATATTCCATATAAACACCATCAATTAAATCGTCTGAATATTGAACTTCTGCCATTTTGGTGTTTTTATCATTATCATAATAAAAATAAGCATCGCCATCAACAAGTCCTTCGTTATAATTTACCGTACTTTGCAAATTCCCGCTCGGATAATAAGTACGCCAAATACCGTTTAGCTGATGATTGGAAATATTCCCTTCAAACCGGGTAATCTCCGTTTCCGGATATAGTTCTTTAAAAGCTCCGTTTACACTTAGAACCGAATCGGGAATACTAATTTTAAAGCGAAGAGAATCAAAATATTCTAAACTTAGAGCAGCAGATGTTTTTTGCTCTAACTTTTCCAGTTCATCGTTTAAGGCTGCATCGGGGTCGTGCGTTGCAATAATCAATGTTTTAAACAAATCGCCTTCCGATACTAATTGAATCCCAATTTGATTAAAACTCAATATTAAATCTTTATTCTCTTTTACCGATTTTTTAGTATCCTGATTTGAAAAATTATACAGGTTTGTATAAATTTTAGGCATTTGCAAAAATACACTTACGTTAGATTTTGCTTCAAAATTATCTTTAAAATCAATAAACTTTTCATCATGCGATAAAGTATGCCCGATGATGTAATCATCAATCACTTGTTTTAGCGTAGTCTCGGAATTACTAATTACCATAAAATTTTCAATATAAGTTATATAGGGTTTTTCTAAATCTTTAAACAACTTGCCCAAAAACAGTTTAAAAAAGCCTTTTATTTCCAGATATTTAATTTCAAAGTTCCGGTATTCAATTGATTTAAACTTTGCAGGACTACGTTTTTTAATGCGCTCCGCAATTTTATCAAAACCCGCTTTTGCCTTTTCAATATCATTTGCATGAATAGTAACAACAACATCTTCAACACGCGTATTCTTCTGAGGGCGTAGTTTTATGAAAGTAATTTCTTCGCCAATCCAACTGTAAAAATCTTCTTTAAGGTTTATCCCCAAATATTTTTCAAGACGTGCTACATTTTTTTCATACTCCTTCAAGG
>JALSLF010000153.1 GCA_026988445.1 Bacteroidales bacterium | reverse complement strand
TAGTCATTTGTATAACGTAACTCAAAAATCCAATCCTGCGATTTAAAATTTTGTGTTTTTGTGTATGGCAATAAGGGGTCTCCGGGGATTAATTCATAGCTTTGCTTAAAATTTTCCGACATATTTTCAACAAATACACCCACATAATCGCCAAAAGTAATACCAAAGCGACCACCAAAATTATAGGCACCGCTAAAAAAATTCATACTTGCATTTTCTTCTGCCGAAACATCGCTATTAAAAAGTATGGTACTTCCGTATCCTCCCTTTAATTCAAGGCTTAACCATTTAATCACGGAACTGTTTCTGCCTCTTTGAGCCAAAATCATTAAAGAAAATGATAATAAAAAAATCAACAAACTTAGTTTTTTCATAATTTAAAGTTTAGGTTTTAGCAAATATAAGAAAAAAAGTAATGTGTGCTTTAATAATAACGACCGGCTAACTCATTTAATTGTATTTTTAAAAATACTTGGCTATTTATATAAGTTTCTTAATTTTGAAAGTTTAAGATACAATAGAATATGGATTATCAGTCAATTATAAATAAAATATACAACGAAGTTCAGCCCGAAGTAGGAAAAGGCAATGTGGCAGATTATATCCCTGCTCTTAAAAATGTAAACGACCATCAGTTTGCTATGGCTGTAGTTACAGTTGATGGTAAAATATTTACCGTAGGTAAAACCGAAGAAAATTTCTCAATTCAAAGTATTTCAAAAGTTTTCACGCTAACTATTGCCATGAAAGATATTGGTAATAAGTTATGGAAGCGGGTAGGCAGAGAACCATCAGGTACCAGCTTTAATTCACTAGTTCAGTTAGAGTATGAAAATGGTATTCCGCGTAATCCGTTTATAAATGCAGGTGCCATAGTTGTTTCTGATGCAATTTTTCAAGGACGCGGTAAAACCAAGAATCGAATTTTAAATTTTGTTCGTGAATTATCAGGAAATAAAACCATTACTTATGATGAAGAAATTGCAGAATCGGAACGTATATACGGTAATCGTAACCGTGCAATGGCTAATTTAATCAAAAGTTTTGATAATCTTGCCAACCATGCCGATGATGTATTGGATGTTTATTTTCATCAATGTGCCTTAGCCATGAATACTTTAGATTTAGCAAAATCATTTTTATTTTTGGCTAACTCAGGTATTGACCCTAAAACAGGAAAACAAATTTTAGACAGCCGTATGTGTAAAAAAATGAATTCATTAATGTTAACTTGCGGACTTTACGATGCTGTCGGCGACTTTGCATACCGCGTGGGCTTGCCGGGGAAAAGTGGTGTAGGAGGTGGCATCGTTGCTGTTGTTCCAAATGAACTTACTGTGGCAGTATGGTCTCCGGCTCTTAATAAATACGGTAACTCATATGCAGGCACCAAAGCATTAGAACTTTTTACTACTTACGCTAATAATTCAATATTTTAAAAACGAAATTATGTTCAGATACTATTTGTTGCTGATTTTTTTTAGCCTAAGCTTTCTAAATCTTGCTCAAATTCCAGTCGGCACATGGCGCGATCATTTACCTTATCGGGATGCAACAAACCTTGTTCAGGTAAAAAACAAAATATTTTGCACAACACCTTATGCTCTATTCTTTTATGATACAGATGATAACAGTATCAACAAACTTTCAATTACCAATGGTTTGTCTGACATTGGAACCAGTGCAATTAATTATTTACGGGATATAGATTTGCTTGTACTTGCTTATGCAAATGGCAATATTGATTTTATTCGTGCTAAGCATATTACAAACCTTAATTATATTAAACAGAAACAAATTCAAGGCGATAAAAATATATATCAAATAGTATTTAATGAAAATAAAGTTTTTCTGGCTTGTGGTTTTGGAATTGTGAAACTAAATCCGGATAAGAACGAGGTTGAAGACACCTACTATATTGGTAATAATGCTTCGGAGGTACCGGTATATAGTATATCTTTTGATGATAATTATATTTATGCCTCATCGGATAATACAATTTATTATGCCGATAAAAACGACCCTTACTTGATTGATTACAACAATTGGAAACCAATGCAAAACTTACCTTTTTCAACAGGTAAATATATAAACATTGTAAACTTTAACGGACAATTATTATTTAATTGGTATAATGAAAACAATAATATATCAACTGTTTACAAATTAGAGACAAATGGGATATGGCAAGTATTCCACAATTCAAATTCTTTTACCCGAAGGATAAAAACTTCCGGTAATAAGTTTTTTATTGTTGAAAAAGATACTGTTTTTGTGTATAATGAAAACTTGAACCTGCAACAAACAATTACAGATTACGGATTCGCAAAACTTAATGCGCATGATATAATTATTGGAGCTAACAATAATATTTACATTGCTGACGAAGGAGTTGGGCTGGTATTCCAACAACAAAACGATACTTATACATCAGTAGCACCAAACGGACCGTTTACAAACCATAATTTAGATATTGATGCACAAGAAGATTTGATTTGTGTTGCCGGCGGTGGTAGAACTGATTATTGGGGAAACCTTTATTATTCCCCCGAGTCATATACTTTTGAAGATGAAAGTTGGCAATGGAATATTATCTGGGATACCGATGTTCGTGATTTTGTTTCAGTACTCATCGACCCTAATGACATTACGCATGTTTTATACGGTTCATGGGGAGGAGGAGTATTTGAATACAAAAATAACGAATTGGTAAATATTTACAACCAACAAAACAGCTCTTTACAATCGTCAATTCCGGGTGCATTAAGAGTAGACATTGGCACTATGGCTTATGATACAGAACATAACTTGTGGGTAACAAACCCGGGCGTGCAAAATGTGATTTCGGTAAAAACGAATGAAGGAGATTGGTACAGTCTTAATTATTCAGAGATTAGTGGTAAAATAGCGAATAAAATCATTATTACTCAATCCGGCACAAAATGGGTACAACTGGCGCGCGGAAATGGTTTGTTTGCTTTTAACGATAACAATACCCCGGATGACATAAGTGATGATGAGCGCCGCCGGTTTTATGCTTACGATGAAAACGGTGATTTTATTACCAAAGAAGTTTTCTCAATAGCCGAAGATAAAGACGGTGTGATATGGGTGGGTACCGACGAAGGAGTACTTACCTATTTTAATCCTCAAAATGTTTTTAATGGTGAAAATTTTTATGCCGACCGGATAAAGTTAGTTGATGCCGAACAAGACAGCTTGGTACAATATCTTTTATCTAAAGAAACAATAACAAGTATTGCTATTGACGGAGCTAACCGTAAATGGTTCGGTACACGTAACTCGGGAGTTTATTTAATGTCGGAAGATTGTAGAACTGAGATTTTTCATTTTCATACCGAAAATAGTCCTATTTTTTCAAATACGATTAACGATATTGCAATTAATGAAAAAACGGGCGAAGTTTTTATTGGTACACCGCTTGGGGTAATTTCCTATAAAGGAACAGCTACCGAAGGAATCCAAAATTACAAAGATGCCTA
>JALSLF010000152.1 GCA_026988445.1 Bacteroidales bacterium | reverse complement strand
ATTCAGCTCACGCTAATAATTGCAGAGTAAGCTTAACCGTAACTTTATTTAGCGGACATGCTACTTTTTTTGCAAACAAAAATCTTCAACAAACTCTTATTGATACAGTTATTTCACTCATTCAATACCGGAATGCAGATGGCGTAAATCTTGACATAGAATCAGTTCCAAGCGACCAAAGTGCCGGATTAACTGCCTTTGTCCAAAATTTTTGTACCCAATTTCATAATTCCTTTCCCAGCGGACAAGTTTCTATTGATTTGCCTGCGGTTAATTGGAGTGATAAGTTTGATGTTGCCAATATGGTAAACTATATTGACCTGTTTTTAATTATGGGCTATGATTATCATTGGAGCGGTAGCGAAGAAGCCGGTCCGGTTGCACCCAAAAACAACGGTGAAATATGGTCAGCTTATGATATTACACGAAGTGTAAATTATTATCTCGACAAAGGAATACCGGCTGAAAAACTTGCCCTTGCAGTTCCCTATTACGGACGGGATTGGTCAACAAACAGTTCGGCGGTACCTTCATCAACCACAGGCAGCAGTTCTTCTAAAACATACAAAGCTGTTAGAGAGGAATTGAGTAATTTTGAACATCATTGGGATATAAACTCCTCTGTACCCTATATAACTTATCAGGACGCAGGAAAATGGCATCAATGCTGGTTTGATAATGAATTTAGCTTAGCCGATAAATACGACTTGGTCAAAATGAAAAACTTGGCAGGAATTGGGATATGGGCACTGGGCTACGATGGCTCTTATCCAAATCTTTGGGAAATGCTTTCGGAAAAATTCAGAGTAGGTGCTGCAAAACTCGGATATGGTGTTTTTACGGATATGGGTGGTCCCCGGGGCAATTATTATAATAATGAAGATTATTATTTTACGATTGCGCCAATAGGTGCTACGGAAATTAAACTGGTTTTTGATGAGTTTTCAACAGATGCCAATGATGTTTTAGTAATTTATGACGGAAATGCAAACTCCGGCTCAATATTGGCTACATACAGCGGAAATCCGGATGTAAGCGACACATTAACAGCTAGTAGCGGAATTATGAGCTTTCATTTTGTATCCGACAACACTACAGTGGCAAGCGGTTGGTATGCGCGCTGGACAAATCAAGATTATGTTTTGAATGTTTCTAAAGAAACATTTGATGTACAAAGCTTTAAACTTTTCCCTAATCCGGTAAACGATTATCTAAAAGCTGAAATCAAACTGATAAAATCCACTTACTTAGAAATAAGTATATTAAATATCACCGGAAGCATTATCAAACAGAAAACAATATCGGTAAATTCAGGAAATAATTTAATAGATTTAAGTTCATTGATTAGCGGTTTGAAACAAGGAAACTATTTCATCAGTGTAAGCTCGGGCATATACAGCCTAAGTAAAAAAATAGTAATTATTCATTAATTTTTAAGGCTGAAAGCCTTAGTTAATTTAGCCCAAGGGCAACGCCTTGGGTTAAGTACGAAAATAAAATTAGTATTCGCACTGTAAGTGCAATTTAATTTACCCTTTCAGGGTGCTTTTATATAGTGTTTGATTTATCCCAAGGCGTTGCCCTTGCTTAGTATAAATTTGGCTTTCAGCCTGTTTAATATTAAAAAAACAGAAAACATTAATAAAATAAACATAATAGGTTAATATACAGTATATTATAAACGTATTAACTAAACGACATTGATTAACAATTCTATATTTTGCTGAATTAAATGAAATTTAGCCGTTTAAAGTTATATTATCATTCCGTTGTCAATTTCATTTAATGCCTCATCACATGAGTTGAGAAAATCATCAACATAATTTTTAAAGAGATGTGTATCTTTTTCTTTTTTGCAAAGAACTTCTAATTCTTGCAATTTTTCAGCTTCATCATTTAAACCAAGAATTAGAAAAGAATTTTTTGCTTTATGAGTAGCTTTTTGCAGAGCTGTCCAGTTTCTTTGTTCTAAAGCACTTACTACATCCTTCTTTAATTCGGGCGCTTGTTCTTTAAAAATATCAAGTAACACACGAATTGTATCTACATCATTATTAGTAGTTTTCCTAAGGTAGTCTAAATTAATCATCGGTTCTGTGCTTTATTTTCGGGTCAAATTTAATATTTTTGAAATTAAATCCTCTTTTTTAAAAGGTTTAATTATATAATCATTCATACCGGCTTTAAAACATTTGTTTATCTCATTTACCGTTGCCGCCGCAGTAAGAGCAATAATTGGAATAGTTTTAAATTTTTTATCGTCAATAGCTCTAATCTTTTGGCTTAATTCAAAACCATCTATTCCCGGCATATACAAATCCATTAAAATAAGATCAAAATCTTTTGTGTACAATTTTTCAAGAGCAACTTCTGCATTAATTGCAGTTTCAACAATAAAATTACTTTTTTCAAGTATTGATTTAGTAAACAATAAATTCATTTCATTGTCATCAATGAGCAATATTTTTTCTAAAGAACCAATTGTTTTTAATTTTTCTTCTTTGGGTTTAAGATTTAAATCTTTTTTTAAATAAGGAATACTAAAAATAAAGGTACTGCCTTTTCCTTTTTCACTTTCTACGCTGATTTCTCCACCTTGCAATTCAATAAGTTGCTTTGTAATAGCCAATCCTAAACCGGTACCACCATATTCACGTGTAGTGGTTTCATTTTCTTGTGTAAAACTATCAAAAATAATTTTTTGTTTCTCTTTCCTTATGCCGATACCTGTATCTTTTACTCTGAACTCAAGCCCGATTTTCTGTTCGGTTTCAAAAATTTTCTTTACAAAAATTTCTATTTTTCCTTTAGGGGTAAACTTAATGGCATTTCCAACTAAGTTTAATAAAATCTGGTTTAAACGATAATCGTCACCAACAACAATATGTGGAACATCTTTTTCAACATGGCAGGCAAAATCAAGTCGTCTTTTACGTAATTCATACTGCATAGTATTTTTTATACGTTCAACCGACAAGCGGACGCTAAACTCATTCTTTTCAAATTGTAACTTTCCACTACCAATACGCGAAAACTCCAATAAATCATTAATAATAGCCAAAAGATGATCGGACGATAGCTTGATATTTTCTAAATAGCTAAGTTGTTCATGATTCAACGGTGTATCATGCAAAAGACCGCTTAAACCAATTATTGAGTTTAAAGGAGTTCTTAACTCGTGTGTCATATTTGCCAAAAAGCGCTCTTTTGCTTTCAGTGATGATTCGGCAAGTTCTTTTTGAAGGCTTAATTCGTTGTTTTTCTTTTCAATTTGCCGAAGCATTTCATTAAAACCTCTACTTAATTGTCCGATTTCATCTTTTGACATATTACCCGAACGTAAAGAATAGTCTTTTTTTTGGGTTATAATATCCATCAGTCTATATAATTCAAAAATCGGCCGTGTAATATTTTTTTGAAAGAAATAAGCCAAAATTGAAGCAACAAATAATGTTAGTAATAATATTAAAGCTATAATTTTGTAGTAGTTCCTAAGCTTTTCTTTTATAGCCTCCG